>DATKNJ010000249.1:0-36756 GCA_035541395.1 Anaerolineales bacterium | reverse complement strand
TTTGAGAATAATCATCGTGTGCCCACGACATCCACGGTTTTAATTCTGCCAGCGATTCACACACCGCGGCGTGCATGGCGGGCGCGTCCATAAATTGAAATGGGCGCAATGTGATAGTTCCATCTGTGAGCGTTGTATATGGGATCATCGGTGACTCCCATCCAAAGAAAAAGCCTGCACATTGTGCAGGCATCAAATGTCAAGTCGAAATATATTCCCGCAGGTTGTGTTCCACTGCGTAGGCCGCGGCCTCAGCGCGATTGTTCACGCCCAACTTCGAGAGAATGCTCGAAACATAATTCCGCACGGTGCCTTCGCCCAAAAACAAATTTTTTGCAATCTCACGGTTGGTCTTGCCTTCCGAGACCAACAACAACACATGCTTCTCCTGTTGACTCAAATGTGCGAAGGCCGAGGCCTCTTCTTCCTTCACCGCCCGCCGCACCTCCTGGAACACGCGCTGAGTCACGGCTGGGTCGAGCAGCGCTTCGCCGCGTCCAACCGCTTCGAGCGCCTTGACCAGGTCCTCGCTGCCGATCTGCTTCAGGATGTAACCCGAAGCCCCGGCGCGGATCGCGGAAAACAACATCTCGTCTTCCGCGTAAGAAGTCAGCATGATGACTTTGGTGCCGGGAAAACGCGTCACGATCTCCTCGCAGGCTTCGATGCCCGAAGTGCCCGGCAGACGGATATCCATCACCACCACATCTGGCTTCAAGGCGGTCACCTGTTCAATCGCCTCACGCGCGGAACCTGCTTCGCCCACTACCTCGAATTGTGCGTTGCGCTCCAACAGCGACTTCAGTCCCAGCCGCACAACTTCGTGGTCATCTACTAGGATAATGCGTTGTTTTGCCATAACGTAATTTTACCCAAATTTATCCACAAAGAATAGATAGAAAAGGAAACTGCGGACGCAATTGCGTCCGCAGTTTCCGCCTCATTCGGACCCTAAATGGGTCCTGTCAAAATGGGTTTACTTCGCCTTGACGGTAATGGTCTTCGGGCGGGCCTCTTCAGCCTTCGGCAGAGTGACGGTCAGGATGCCATCCTCGAACTCAGCCTTGGCCTTGTCCGAGACAACCTCAGTCGGCAGGAGCACATTGCGCTCAAACGAACCCCAGTGCTGTTCACGAATGTGCCAGGCCTTCTCCTTGACCTCTTCCTTCTGCTTGATCTCGCCCTTGATGCTCAAGACGTCGCCAGTCACATTGATCTGCACATCATCGGCCTTGATGCCCGGCAGGGCAGCCTTGACGACCACCTCGTTGTCAGTCTGGTACATATCAATGGCGGGCGCGGATGCGTTGCTCATCAGTCCGAGCGGACGGGTGAACGCCTCGTCGAAAAGATGGTCCATGGCCTCTCGCAAGGTCATCATGTCACGGGCGGGTTCCCAACGGATTAGATTAGACATAGCAACCTCCTTGTGGATTGGTTATGTGATGCCCTTAATATAAAGAGCTTGCGTTAGAAAAACGCAAGCTCTTTATAAAAAATTTGTATGAGTAGAGGCGCAGCATTGCTGCGCCTCTACAAAATCATTCTTTGTTTCTTTTGTAATCCACGAACCGATATCCTACACCGCGTTCGGTGAGAATGTATTTCGGATTGGCGGGATCTTTTTCCAATTTCTGCCGCAGATAGTTGATGTACAAACGCACATAATGTGGTTCGTCGCGGTATTCGTATCCCCATACTTTTTGCAACAACTGATCGTGCGAAACGACCCAACCTGCGTTCTGCACCAGATGATAAAGCAAACGATATTCTGTTGGGCGTAATTTGACCAGTTTGCCTTCCAGCCAAATTTCGCGGCGATCAAAATCGATCTTTAGTCGATCATCGATTTCGATCAGCCCATGCATTGACCCGCTGGCACTTTCCGTGCGGCGCAACACGGCTCTCACGCGGCTGACCAGTTCACGCGGACTGAAGGGTTTCGTGATGTAATCGTCCGCGCCGTGTTCGAGACCGCGCACGCGGTCATCTTCTTCGCCTTTGGCGGTCAGCATGATCACTGGCACGCTGCTTACTTCGCGGATGGTTTCCAACACTTCAAAACCATCCAAGTCCGGCATCATCACATCCAGTAAAATCAAATCGGGATTGACATCGCGCAATTTGCTGATGGCTTGTTTGCCGTTGAAGGCTTCAACGACCTGGAAGCCATCATGCTCCAGGTTCATGCGGATGAAGCGCACCATGCGCTCCTCATCATCCACCACGAGGATGCGGCGGCGGTCAAGAGACTCAGGCATTCGTTACTCCCTCACAAAGCCGATGATCTTCTCTTCTTCCTCGCCTGCCAGTACTTCGATCAGAGTCAGTTTCGAGATCGGCCAAATGACTTTGGTGACGTTGGGTTCGAGGTAATGCAGGTCTTTGCCATCACGTGTACGTGGATTGCTGACCACTACAATCGTATCAGTGGGCTTGGGGATTTCTTCGATCTCGCCAGCCACTGCATTTTCACCGGCAATGTGCAAAATGACAGTATGAGCCATAAACTTCCCTTTCTCTGGTTATTCGTTCTTTAAGAGGACCTGGATTTTGAGCTTTCCAAAGACAACGATATCTCCATGTCGCAGGGCCTGCTCGACGTTCGGGTTGAGGCGTTTCCCATTGACATACGTTCCGTTGGAGGAGCCCAAGTCCATGATGATAACGCGGTTTCCATCGCGTTTGATCACGGCATGCAAACGCGATACGCCGCTGGCATACGCGTGATACGGAGACAGGTCAATGTCCGGCATGATCGGTTGTCCCTCGCTGATGCGTCCCAGCGTGAACTCGTTCCGATCCGCGAGCGGCAACATTTGGCCGGTTTCCAAAAGATGGAGGTTGCCCCACGTATCCAGTTTACTCGCAATCATTTGTTGAGCCTCTGCTGGGTTGCCGATATCGGAATCGATCTGGTTCGGTCCAATCGTTTGTGTTGTGAGGTTATCAGACGCAATCAAGTGCGCGCCGCATTCACTGCAAAACATGGCGCCCGACATATTGCTATGCTTGCAATTCGGACAAATGATCATTTGCCTTTCTCCTTCGCGCCGGAGAGGAGCAAGGCGCGAGTGCTGTACTTAATTTCTTTTCCGCCATCCGTGCTCCAGGAGCGCGTCTGCTGGAGACTCTCAGCTTCCAACAAGGCGGTACGTGCAAGAGTCGGCTCACCCTGCGAGAGCAGATGCGAAGCCAGGTTTTTCAAGTGACGAGTAGCTGTTTCGATGTTGCCTGCATCCGCTTCGCTGCGTGCGCGTTCCTGCAGACGATAGAGAGTCAAACGGGAAAGCGCGCTCAGAATTTTAGTTGGAGGCGGTTCAGTGGGCGCATCCGTTCGGACCTCGCGGTTGAGGCGCAGACGAATGGGTGGTACCGGTTGAGGGCGGGCCGCGATCGAAATTTTCAATGAACCGTTAATCAGTGTAACCGAATCGTTAACCGTCGCCGAGGGCTGCACTACGAATTCAAATAAAATATTAAGAGGAACATCCTGCAGGATTGGGCCAAGCCGTAATGGCCTTTCGAGCGCGACCGGGCCGCCTTCCGGCTGGATGCGAAATGCGTAATTTAAGTCAACGCCTTCTTGTGAAGTGAAGTCGAGCACAACTTCATCTGCAAAAGTATTCGCCAGCGCTTTGAATTTTTCAACCAGGATGCGTTGAATATCCTGCGGTTTGGCGATGTAGGCACTGCTTCCGCCAGTGGCGCTGGCTAAAGCATCCAGAAAAATATCATTCCAATCATTGCCAATGCCCATGCCGCTGATGCCGATATTTTGTTTGGCGGCCTCCTCGGCGAGTTGCAGCGAGGCTTGTTCATCTCCGTACGTGTGACCATCTGTAAGCAGAATAATGTGATTGACGCGCGCCGGATCGAGGCCGCGGCGAACTTCCTGCATACCAAGTTCGAGGCCCTGGAAAATTTCAGTGGCTCCCGAAGGCTGCAACATTTGAATGCGTGACTCCAATTTATGTAAGTCGCGCTGATACGCGGCCGGGACAATCACTTCCGCCCGGTCACTGAAAGTCACTACACTGAAAATATCTTCGGGGCGCAAGCTACGCAGCAATTGAATCGCCGCGGACTTGACCACATCCATTTTCTCGCCTTGCATGGAGGTGGAACGATCCAACACCAGTGCAACGTTCAGCGGAGGCGCAGGTAACTTTTCCTCGCGGTTGCGCGGACCAACTTCCAACAGCACATAGATGAGTTGGGATTCGTTTAGCTTGACTAAATTGGAACGACTGAAATAAATCTGGTGAAGGACAGCCGAGTTAGCCTCTTCTTCATCGGGTGGAAGCGTGGCATCATATTGTGCGCGGCGCTTTGGATTGGAAAGCACCTCATAGGCCTGTTGAATCTCGAGGAAGAGTTCGGTTTCGCCGGGCGCCTTATTTTTATCGGGGTGAAGACGTTGAGCAGCCTCAAAGTATGCGCGCTTGATCTCTTCGAGAGAAGCGTCGCGAAAAACGCCCAAGGTGGCGTAATAATTAGGCTGCTTGGAGGACATGTCAACCTATCAGTTGAATCAGCACAACACTGATGTTATCTGGTCCGCCAGCCATGTTGGCGGCCTCGACCAGATTTTGACAGGCGCGATATAGAGTGGGGGCTTCTATAACAGCGCGGTAGATATCCTGTTCGGCAACTACACCCCATAACCCGTCACTGCATAACATCAGGTAACCGGGCTGTGGAAAAGCAACGGTAAAGATGTCAGCTTCGAGGACTTCGCCCTGACCGAGCGCGCGGATCAATACATTGCGATGCGGGAAGGTGGCGGCTTCTTCTGCGCTGAGGTGACCGAGCTCCTCGAGGCGTTTGACCAGTGAATGGTCCCGCGTGATCGGAATGATGCGTCCGTCTGGATGGATGGAATACGCGCGGCTGTCGCCCACGTGTGCCATCGTCACTTGCTGACCGAGTACCAACGCGGCCGTTACGGTTGTTCCGCTGCCCGGCGCTTCCCGCTGAACGAAACGGTGAGCATCCTTGATGGCGGTTTCCATAATTTCCTGCAGAGATTCCTGCATGGGCTGCGTGGGGAGATTGAAGAGGTACGAGTGAAATGCGCGCAGGACATGCCCGGCCATAATGCGGATGGCGGCATTGCTGGCGACTTCGCCGAATTGATGCCCGCCCATGCCATCTGCTACGATGTATAACCCGAAGGGGATATTGCCCGCGTTACTGGCAATGGTTGTAGTGATCGCCAGCAAACTATCTTCATTGTGATCGCGCTGTTTACCAACGGATTGCCCGCTGCCCGAGATCAGTTGCTGCATTTCATAGCGCGGATTCTGATTTTGGATGATGGATTGAATTTGATGATCGGTGAGCGGCGCGGTGGTAGCGCTGTCGATCATCGGCGTTGGTTCTGTATTGGAAGTGGAATTGGATTTCCCGAATAACTTACGAAAGAATTCAGACACAAAGACTCCTTCTCACTCAAGCCAGCAGTGCGTAGACGTTGTGATCCAGTGAGCCAATGTAAACGATGTCGTCGAAGACCAGCGGCGAACCGGTAATAGGCCCCTTGCTTTCAAATTTCCAGCGTAACCGCCCGGAACGATACTCAAGACAATACACACTTCCATCTACGGAGCCGCAATACAGCGAATCCTTGTAAACGACGGGTGAACTGCTGACTTGATTTTCCGTGCGATATCTCCAAACTTCTTTGGACGTGCGGATATCAATACAATAAATGAATCCATCGGCTGCACCGATAAAAATGAAATCATCTGCCAGCGTGGGAGAAGAGATGGTACCCTTGCCAAGACGGAAACGCCACAATGGCCAGCCGTTCTTGGCATCCAACGCGTATAACGTACTATCAAGCGATGCAAAGTAGACTGCCTGCCCAAGAGCGATCGGCGAAGATGTATTGGCGCGCTTGGCTTGGAAGCGCCATTTGGGTTCGCCGCGGAAGTCCACCGCGTAAAAATCGCCGCTCTCGCTCCCCGCGTAGACCAGTTCGTTGGCTACATAGGGCGTTGAGCGAATCGCCTCTGCCGCTTCGAACTTCCACGAAGCGCGTCCGGTGTTGAGGTTGACCGCGTGCAGGTTATGATCGTCAGAACCGATAAAAGCATGTCCCTCCGCGATGCGTGGAGAGGAGCGGATTTTTCCTTCTGTGTAATACGTCCAAACGACTTTACCGGAACGCAGGCTGACCACGTGCATGCGTTGATCTTCAGAACCGAAAAATACATTGCCTTCATACACAGCCGGGCGTGAAACAATGCCGCCGTCGGTGGCATATTTCCATTGGAACTGGCCATCTGCAGCAGTCAGCGCGTATAAGTTGTTATCGTAACATCCAACCAGAAGTGTATCTTTATATAGTGTGGGAGTGCTTCGGATTTCATCTTCGCACTTGAAGACCCACAACGGTTTGATCGTATTGGATTGCGCCGGAAGCGCAGCCGTGATCTTGGTCAATGCGCCGGTTTTGCGCGCCACACTCATCAAGGCTTCTTTCATTTCCACCGCGCCGGGAAAACGATCCGACGGATTATATTGCAACGCAGTATTGACCACTGCTTCCAACTCGGGCGAGACATTTTGGTTGATACGGCGAATCGGACGTTCGGCGAACGAGAACGGCGGTTCGAGCCGCGGATCGCGGCGCGTCAACGCGTGATGGAGGGTGGCTCCCAATGAATAGATATCAGCTAACGGGGTGGCCTCGCCGCGGTACTGCTCGGGCGGGGAATATCCCTCGGTGCCGATCATCGTCCCTTTAATGCCAGTCTGGAAGGTTTTGGCAATCCCAAAGTCCACCAAGATGACATCGCCGTTATGGTTGACCATCACGTTGGATGGCTTCATATCACGGAAAATAATCGGGTCCGGTTTGTGGCCATGCAGGAAAGCCAACACATCACATAATTCAATGGCCCAGCCTAAAACCTGATCTTCAGGCAGGAAGCCATTTGCATCGCCGATAATCGCTTCCAGGTCCTTGCCATGGATAAACTCAAGCACTAGGTACGAACGGTCGTCTTCGGTGAAATAATCGTAAATGCGCGGAATGGACGGGTGGGAAAGCGTAGCCAGTAAATTGGCCTCGCGCTCAAAATTTTGGACAATAGTCTGCCGGATCAATGGATCGGGCGCCATATTGACCATTTCCTTGACCGCCACCAGTTTGACTACGTTGGGGAAGTGCAGGTCACGGGCGCGATAAACCGATCCCATCCCGCCCACGCCAATCACTTCTTGAATATGATATCGGTTTACGAGTGTGGTACCAGATTGCAACTGCCGGCGAGGGGCAGAATCGTCGCCACCCAATGATTGAGTGATATCTTTGGTATCCAGCGTAATCTCCTCTTCACGGGTTAGGTGAAGTCAATAAATTATAGTGTGCAGTTAGCGTATTGGCAACCACCTGAATCCACATTTTTGACAGCCCCCTTGCGGGGATGCAATTTCTAGGGCAAAATTCACCAACCGTGAAAATCCTTGCCGTAAGTGACCAGGTGGTGGAACGCATCTATACCCTGATTTCCAGTGGTCAGTTCAAAGATGTGGATTTGTTACTTGGTTGCGGCGATCTGCCTTATTCGTACCTTGAGAATCTCGTTTCGATGTTGAATGTGCCGTTGTATTATGTACCCGGCAACCATGACCCGGCCTACAATCCGAATTGGTCGGATGCGCGCGTGGATGGCGGCACCAACATAGACTTGAAGTTGGCACGCGTCAACGGACTTTTGATCGGCGGCTTTGGCGGCAGCATCCAATATCGCCCTGACGGCGTCAACCAATACACTCAATTCACCGCTCATTTCCGCGCCCTTCATCTGATCCTGGGCTTGTTGTGGAATCGTATTCGTTATGGCCGCGCGTTGGATATCCTCATCAGCCACTCGCCGCCGCTTGGTATTCACGACGATGACACACAAGCGCATCGCGGCTTACGCGCCCTCAACTGGCTGATTCGCTACGCAAAACCGCGTTATCACTTTCACGGCCATACACATTTTTATCGGCAGAATCTATCGCCCTCCGTCACGCGCGTCGGGCCCACGGAGGTCATGAACATCTATCCTTATAAGGTAATTGAGCTAGAATGATTGATGATTTTATGGCGGCTGCCCGCGCCAATTTTAGTCGGGCACGTTTCAAAGCATTTCTGAATGGAGTCCGGTCTGCGTTGGAGCGCAGACCGAATCGTTTGCTTTCCTATGATGCTGTCAAGGAAAAATTACATTTGGGCGGACCCATTTACCGCGGCGTGCAGATTGTGCGCGTGGATCAAATTGTGGGGAGTCTGAATCGATATCATCAATTTGACCGTGCCTTTCTTCCCACACAGGATGACACCGCCGCGCGCTGGCAATCCATCAACCGTGCTTTTTACCAGGATGTCAGTCTGCCGCCAGTGGTCTTGTACAAAGTCGGTCAGGTATATTTCGTGGTGGATGGCCATCACCGCGTCTCTGTGGCGCGCGAGATGGGACAGGAGTTCATCGAAGCCGAGGTGCGCGAGGCTGCGACGCGCGTCAATATCACACCGGATTTGCAGCCGGAAGATCTTGAGATTCTCGAAGACAAAGTTTCGTTTCTCGAACGCACGAGTCTCGATTATCTTCTGCCCGATGCCAATATCAAACTCACGATCCCCGGCGGTTTCGACCGCATGTTGGAACACATCGCGGTTCATCGTTATTTCATGGGCCTCGATTTGAAGCGTGACATTTCAGATCAGGAAGCTGTGACGCATTGGTATCAGACAGTTTACCTGCCCATTGTAAAAGTCATTCGCAAGAGCAAAATTTTGAAAGAGTTCCCCGGCAAGACTGAAGGTGATTTGTATTTGTGGGTGCTCGATCATCAGCATTATCTTGCGGAACGCGAAGGCCAGCCCCTGCAGCCTCCGGAAGATGCCGCGCGCGGCTTCATTGAAAAACACGACTCGTAACAGAATTCCATGATGGACTTGCATCCTCTGGCTGGTGTGTACGCCGCGGCGGTGACGCCGCTCAACCCCGATTCAAGTTTGGACCTTGAATCGGTCCCGTTATTGATTCGTTTCCTTGCCTCACGCGGCTGTCATGGCGCGCTGTTCTTTGGCACCACTGGCGAAGGTCCATCGTTTTCTCCAACTGAACGTGAAACTCTAATGCGCGAAGCGATTCATGATCAAAAGCAATATCCCAACTTTCGTTTTCTCGCGGGGACTGGCACGCCAAGTTTGAGTGAAACGATTCAGTTAACAAAACTTGCCTTCGATCTCGGCTACGACGGCGTTGTGGTTTTGCCGCCATACTATTTTCGCACATCCACAGATGATGGACTCTTTAACTGGTATAGCGAGTTGATTAAGAAAACTGTTCCTTCTGATGGATTTCTGTTGGGCTATCATATCCCGGGTACGGCAGGCATCGGACTCTCGTTTGAACTTTTGGTTCGCTTGAAGGATGCATTCCCGAGTCAATTCGCGGGCATCAAAGATTCATCTGGCAACGGAAATTTAGTACAAGCGCTTGGCCGAAGGTTTGGTTCCGACCTTTTGGTGTTAACTGGCACGGATTCTGATTTACAGTTTTCCATGCAGAATCATGCACAAGGTTGTATCACCGCCGCAGCGAATTTGATCTCTCCAATTTTGCGCGAAGCCTGGAACTTGATGCAAGCTGGAAAAGATATCACTGAGTTACAGGCGCGCATCACTAGGCAACGCAAAGTGCTTGAAAGTTATCCGCCGTTTTCCTCTGCAATGAAAGCTTTGTTGTATCGAATATATGATTTTCCGCGTTGGTTGGTTCGTCCACCGCTGATGAGTTTGTCCGCCAAAGATGAAGAGAAATTGTTGGCGGAATTTCAAAGCGTGAAATAAAAAAGCGACTTGTTATTTACAAGTCGCTTTTTTATATTTTTACTGTAAACGTCTTTCGATGGATTTCGGAAAATCCCAGTTGCATAATGGCATTGCGATGAAATAGAGTCCCATATCCTTTATGGCGCGCGAATCCATAACCGGGATATTGTTCATTTAATTCGCGCAATAAATTGTCGCGAGACGTTTTTGCAAGCACTGACGCGGCTGCAATGCTCAAAGATTTTTGATCACCTTTGACCAGCGCGGTTTGAGGGATATCCAACTCGGGAAGTTCGAGATGAAAATCTGTCAGCAAATAATTGGGAAGAACCGATAATTCCTCGAGCGCGCGCAAAGCGGCCAGACGCGTAGCAGGAACGATGCCGAGCGAGTCGATTTCTTGTGAAGAGGCAAATCCGACTCCCCATGTTTGCGCGACAACTTGAATCTGCGGAGCGAGTCTCGCGCGCTGCAGTGGAGTCATCTGCTTGGAGTCGCGCACGCCCCTCAAAGTCTCAGTGAGATGCGGATCGTTTGGAAGGATCACCGCACCAACTGCCACAGGCCCGGCCAATGCGCCGCGTCCGGCTTCGTCCAAGCCAGCTACGAGACTCAGATCGCTTTGCCAGAGCTCGCTTTCGAGCAACAGATCAGGGATTGCGATCATACACACCGCGGCGCGCATTACGTCGAATCGAAAAGATGTCTTCTATCATGTGCATGGCATCGGTCAACGCGCGGACTTTGCTGTTCGCGTCGTAATGCCAATGGATGGGAACTTCCTCGATACGCAAATTTTTTTTGCGTGCAATGTAAAGAATCTCGATATCGAAAGACCAACCTGACAAGGTTTGTAAGCCAAATAATGTTTCAGCGGCCGAAGCGCTGAAACATTTGAAGCCGCATTGAGTATCCTGTAAGCCAGGCAGAATTAAAAAACGAATAATGAGATTGATGCCGCGCCCGCCGAAGTGGCGATACGTCGGTTCATTATAGCGAACCGAGCCGGGCGCTTCGCGCGAGCCGATGGCGATATCGAAATCTTTGAGCGCGGGCGGCAGAAATTTGGCGATCTCTTCGATGGGCATCGAGAGGTCGGCATCGCAAATGAAACGGTACTCCCCGCGCGCTTCCAACATGCCGCGACGAACAGCCGCGCCCTTACCGCGTTCTGGGTTTTGCAGAATACGTAGTTGGGGATGACTCTCGGCAAAGCTCTGCGCGATTGCAAACGTGTGATCGGAACTGCCGTTTTCGATCACGAGAACTTCAGCAGAGTAAGTCTGCTGGGCTAGAAAAGCAAAGACCTGCTCCAACGTACGGGGCAGGCGGCTCTCTTCATTATGGGCCGGAATGACAATGGAAAGAAACGGCGATGTCAAAGCGTTAGTGATTGAATAACAGGAGATATGCCCCGGCGACTATTACACAACATTCCACGATGACGATGCCTGCCAAAATACCAAGTTGCGCGGGACTCATACCGAGTACTTTTCCCTTTTGAGGCTCGGGTTTGTTATTGGATGATGGCAATCGCCGTACCGGACTGGTCTCGCTCACGCCCGGTGGAAGTCCTTGCGGCGCGATGTTGGTTTCGCTTTCACCAAGAGCAAAGCTTAAATCGCTTGGGTCGAAAGCAGGGGTTTTATCAGCCGCGTCGAAGATGGCTTTGGCGCGCGAAGCTGGTTGTTGCGAGGATGCTGCGGCCGCGGTGACAGGTGTTGGGGCGGATTGAGGCGAAGGCGCATCCGACGCATGGGGTGTCACAATGCGGTCGGCAATGTCGTAGACTTGTTCGCCCCGAAGCGCGGTGCGGTTTTGCATCAGGGTCGCTGCGAATTGTTTGATAGCGTCACTCATCACCACTTTGATGATGGGGCGCAGAGTGTCAACGTGCAGGCCCGGATCGGCGCAGATGATCACCGGTTCAACAGGGCCGGGGATGGTGATCTTCTGAATCTCAAGATATTTCTGAGTGGCGCGCGCCAGTCTTGTGGTGAGGTTGATGAGGTCCACTCTGGCTGGCAGGGAACGCCCATTATCGAGTCGATTCCATTGATCGCCTTTGGCCTCATAGAAACCGCGTAGAGGCGTGACGTGAATTACCGTCACGCCGTGTGTGCCGACCAAAATAAACGGGACGATGATTTCGCTGCCCGGTAAATTGAAATTTCGGATAAGGGCAAAACCTTTTTCAAGAATCCGTTCAAACTGATCCATGACTACTTTTTGCGCCTGCAATTCCGAGTACCAATTGAAGCCATACCGCAGCGTGCCCTGAATGCGAGGCCACAGCTCGATCTCGCCCTTGTCGTTCTGGAATGGAGTCTTGTCAATGATCTTCATGCTGAATCTGTTTCACACAAGTTAGAAAACCGGAACGCCTTCGAGTTCATCGCGGGACGCTTCCGGACGTGTGGCGATCACTTCGCGTTCGCCGTGTTGCACCACTTGAACAGGTTTGCCTAATTCGAATGTGCTGGCTAGTAGTTCCTTGCGTTGGCCGGTGAGAAATTTCTTGCCTTTCTTCAATTGCTCGATCAAATCCTTTCGTTCGATCAGCACGCGGTCGGAAAATGTAAAACCGCGGCGCTCGTATGCGCGCACGTATAGGATTTGTCCGTTTTTATAACGGGCGGCTTCGATTACACCATCGAATTTCTTTACGGCCATAAGCCCTCCGTTTTTATTTTAACATAGAAAGCCGCCGAGACTCATCTCAGCGACTCTACAAAGTCGGGGTGCTGGGATTTGTTGAGCTTGCGAAATCCCTTTAGGGAAACCCAGAACCTCGGTTCAAAAACAGTTGGTCGGGGTGCTGGGATTTGAACCCAGGACCTCTTGCTCCCAAAGCAAGCGCGCTACCACCTGCGCTACACCCCGTCGAACCATGCGACCGCTTGTTTAGACCAAGCCGCGGCACGAGTATAATGCGGAGAATGATGCCCCGTCAAGCCAAACTAATCATTTTGATTTCCACGCTTCTTTTCGGACTTTTCGCCTGTTCCCCATCACCTCAACCGATTGCCACCTCAACTTTTGTTCCGCCCACCTCCACATCTACGCCGATTCCGCCAACCATCACACCGACTCCAACTGTCACGCCTCTCGCCTGCCTAACTCAGCCCGGCCGCGTCGGCTCTGGTTCGTTGGATACTACCAATCCTCCACAACAATATCTTATCTATCTGCCGCCATGTTATGACCAGCGAACTGATTTGCGTTATCCTGTTCTCTATCTCCTGCATGGACAGACATACATTGACGATCAATGGGTGCGACTCGGTGTGCCTGAGATCGCAGACAAGCTAATTCTTTCAGGCCAAGCTATACCCTTCATTATCGTCTTTCCTGATGACCGTTATTGGAATCTGGTGGCAGGCCCGGGCTTTGGAGACCGCCTGATTAATTATCTGATTCCTTATATTGACCAGACGTATCGCACACTGGCGGATCGCCAGCACCGCGCTTTGGGCGGCCTCTCACGCGGCGGCGGCTGGACCGTTGAACTTGGATTCAAAGATTGGCAGTTATTCGGTGAACTCGGTTTGCATTCGCCCGCGATCTTCACAGAAGACGCGCCGTATGTCGCCAATTGGATTGCGGCTATTCCTCCGGCTTCCTGGCCGCGCTTATGGATTGATATCGGCGATCATGACAGCGAACTGGGTCCCACGCGTCAGTTTGAAAATATTTTGGCGGGAATGGAATTCCCGCACGAGTTTCATCTTTTTTCCGGCGATCACACTGAAAATTACTGGAGCCAGCATGTGGAGGAATATCTGCGTTGGTATGTGCAAGGCTGGCTGCCTCAAGATAAGAATACGCCTCAACCGTAATCCCTTATAATTTATTTCAAATGGAGAACTCATGAATATCTTTGTCACTGGCGGCGCGGGGTATATTGGTTCTGCAACTGCAGAGGCTTTGTTGAAAGCGGGGCATTCCGTTACGGTGTTTGATTCTTTGTTTACCGGCCATCGCGCCGCGGTGCCGGATGGCGCGAAATTTATTCAAGCTGACCTGGCTGATGAAAAAGTTTTGACTCAAGCATTGAACGCTGAATCATTCGACGCGGTGATGCACTTCGCGGCGTTCATCGAAGCCGGTGAAAGTATGAAAGATCCCGGCCGTTTCTTTCGCAATAATTTTGTCAATTCGTTGAGTCTGATGGAAAGTGCAGTGAAGGCAGGCGTCAAACGTTTTGTGTTTTCGTCTACGGCGGCGGTGTATCGATCCAGCGAGGAACCGCTGAAAGAAGAATCGCCGCTTGGCCCGACCAACGTATATGGCCAAACGAAACTGATGACCGAACAAGCGCTGGATTGGTATCGTCAAGTTTATGGATTGCATTACGCCGTGCTGCGCTATTTCAACGCGTGCGGCGCGTTGCCCAATCGAGGTGAAGCACATCAACCGGAGTCACATTTGATTCCGCTTGTGCTGCGCGTGGCGTTGGGTCAGGCCAAGTCGGTTTCGATCTTTGGTACAGATTATCCAACTCCGGACGGGACCTGTATTCGCGATTACATCCACATTGCAGATTTGGTCTCGGCGCATCTTTTAGCTTTGGACGCGCTCAGGGAGCGCGACAGACTGGTTTACAACCTCGGAAGCGGAAACGGGTTCTCGGTCCGCGAGGTGATCGAGACTGCGCGCACAGTCAGCGGACGCGAGATTCCTGTTGTCGAATCGCCGCGGCGTCCGGGCGACTCGGCTCGATTGGTCGCATCCTCCGAGAAGATCAGCCGCGAATTGGGATGGGAGCCGGAGCACGATGATCTCAAAGAGATCGTTGCCAGCGCTTGGGAGTGGCATCGCACACATCCGAAAGGATACGAAAAATGAATTTTTTAACTTTTGTTATTGTTCTGGTTGGCTGGATTTTCTCGTTATGTTTGCATGAATTCGCGCATGCTTTTGTAGCGTATCAAGGCGGCGATTATACAGTGCGCGAAAAAGGTTATCTCACATTCAACCCGCTTAAGTACACGCATCCTGTTTATTCGCTGTTGCTGCCGTTGCTTTTTTTGCTGATGGGCGGGATCGGCTTACCTGGCGGCGCGGTCTACATCGAACGCTGGCGTCTGCGCGGACCTCGTTGGGAAAGCGCCGTTTCGTTGGCCGGACCAATGGCTAATGCGCTTCTCGCGTTGATCCTTGGGTTGGCGCTGCACTTCGCGCCGGTCACCAACTCGGGCATTTGGCCGGGGCTGGCGTTCTTGGGATTGTTGCAGGTTTCAGCCGTGGTGTTGAATCTAATTCCTGTGCCGCCGTTTGACGGTTATGGCATCATCGAACCGTATCTGCCAATGAACTGGAGAATCCAGATTGCGAACACCAGTGGAATGATCTTGATGGTTGTGTTTCTTGTCTTGTGGTTTGTGCCTTTTGTAAACAGCGTCTTTTGGGGATTGGTGTATTTGCTCGCCGAGCTTTTGGGAATCCCGTTGTCATTGGCCTCGCTGGGATTGAATCAGTTTATGTTTTTGTTTCGAAGATAAAATTCACTGACGGGCATAACGCCCGTCGGTTTGTTTATGGGGAAGTGATCGCAGTTATCTTTACAAATCGGACTATCTTGGTTATAATAATAGTGTGTTTTTTCACAATTAGAAGAACCAAAAGGTTTGAAAGGGAGTCGCGATGAACGAAGAAAAAATCCCCCATGTTGTAATTATCGGGGCCGGGTTCGGTGGTTTGACTGCCGCGCAAAAACTAAAGCACGCGCCGGTGCGCATCACGCTGATTGATCGGCGCAACTATCACTTGTTCCAGCCGCTGCTGTATCAAGTTGCCATTGCAGGTTTACTGCCCTCGCAAATTGCTTATCCGGTGCGCACGATTTTTCGCGGACAGAAAAATCTTGAGTTTCAGATGGGCGAAGTCAGCGCGGTGGACTTGGACGCGCGTTTCGTCAAGATGAACGGTTCGGTGATCGCGTATGATTATTTGATTCTGGCCGTTGGCGGACAAACGAATTTCTATGGGCTTGATTCGATTGAGCGAGCAAGTTTCCAACTCAAAGGCGTGGAAAGCGCGGTCGAGACGCGCAATCACTTGCTGTCCATGCTGGAACGCGCCTCACGCGAATCGGATTCTGAGAAACGCCGCGCTCTATTGACCTTTGTAGTGGTCGGCGGCGGGCCAACCGGAGTCGAAACTGCGGGCGCGTTGAGTGAGTTGATCCAACACGTGATGACCAAAGACTATCCCAACATGGACTTGAATGAAGTGCGCGTGCTTCTGTTGGAAGTATCCGATCACTTGATGGGCAATTATCCCGATGAGTTACGCAAAGCCACGCTCAATTTGCTTCGCCGGAAGCGCGTGGAAATTTTGCTCAACACCAAATTAGTTGATTACGATGGAGAGCAAGCCGCATTAAGCGATGGAAACAAAGTCAACGCGAAGACTCTGATTTGGACGGCTGGTGTGAAAGCCTCCGGGTTGACGAATCAGCTTGGAGCGCGGCAAGCAAGCACGGGTCGAGTCGTAACCGAGCCTACTTTGCAGTTGACGAATCATCCTGAAGTCTTTGTGGTCGGCGACGCGGCTTACCTTGAAAATGGAAATGGTCAGCCCTTGCCCATGCTGGCAACAGTCGCACAGCAACAGGCCGCGGCGACAGTGGATAATATTCGCCGCGCGTTGAAGGGCCAGACGTCGCGCCCGTTTCATTACAAGGACCCGGGTCTGCTTGCCACCATCGGGCGGAACGCGGCCGTCGCGCATATCGGCGGACTCTCCTTTAGTGGATTCATCGCCTGGGCGATTTGGGTGGTTCTGCACATTTATCGCTTGATTGGTTTTCGTAACCGGTTGGCGGTGTTGATCAATTGGGCTTGGGACTATTTCTTTTACGACAATCAGGTGCGTTTGATCACGAAAGATTAAAAGAGAAGGCCTCCGTTTCGGAGGCCTTCTCTTTAATTCAGAAGGTTGAATTGCGTCGCGACGAGTATCCAAAATATCGCAAATCCATTGACTAGAAAATGCAGGATCATACCGGGCCAAACCGAGTTCGAGCGATGAAATACATAAGCCAGCACACAGCCCAAGATGAAAGTTGGAATGAGCGCGGCGAGTTCAAAATGTGCAATTGCAAAAATGGCCGAGCTCAACAACATGGCTTTGACCCATCCATAGCTTTGGCGAAAGCCTGAGAATAAGAAGCCGCGGAAGAAAGTTTCTTCGACAAGCGGCGCCAGGACTGCCGCGGCTAAAAAGAACAAGGTGGGCGAATCGAGTTTATCGAGTAATTTCGCAATTGTATCCCCTTGAGTCTGAACGTTGAATGCCATCAAGATCAGATTGTGAATCAAGATGATGAAATAGGCAATCACCAAGACTCCGCAGCCGATAGCCAAACTCTTCCACTGAAAACTTTTGAAGCCAAGATATGTCCAACTGATGTGCTTCCAGCCGAGGATGAGGACAACCGGAATGATGAATATCGGTTCGAGCAGGACAAGCGCCAGGCCGCTTGTTAGTAATTTGGGAGGAATGAAAAACGCGGCGACTGCCACTCCCACCAAAACAACGATCATGATCCCGATGCCCAGCCAGGTATCGAACAACGTCCACGGGACGGAATAATTGGGTTGCGCCGGTGTGGTCGGCGCGCTGTCAGTGACTTCCATCATTTATATTCTTCCTGTTTTTCAAGAGGCCGAGTCGTCATCAATCTCAAGATGAAGATGATGCATGAAGCGATGAAAGACCGGCGCAATCAAAACCCCAACCGCTACCAGCAAAATCATACCAGAGAATAAGGCGTATAAGGATGCAAAAATCTTACCTGCTGTGGTATGCAGCGTATCGACCGGTCCCATGCCACCCAATATCATCGAAGCGTTGACCAGTGAATCGATCCATGAGAGACCTTCGAAATAATGATAACCCAGGACGCCGATCGCAAGCGAGACTGCAACAATAGTGAAAGAGAGAAACGCGTATAGCGCCAAACGCTTGTAAAACTGTTCGCGCGGCAGTAAAGGCTCATTGCGATGTTCGAACATGCTCAATCTCCTTCGACCAATTCACGATATAGAAACCACTGACCTTTACGGCGATCCGCATCCTGCGGGGCGCGGTCATAATATAGATCGAAAATTTGATTGGTATCCACGCGCACGCGGAAGTAAAAGCGACCGACTCCCAACGACCCGCGGCCGGAAGCTACTACCGCATGACTTGGACGCATATTGCGCGCCATCTTTCCGCGGCGAGTGAAGTCACTCCACTCGGCCAGCATTTCAGCGACGCGATAAGCCTGACCGTTCCAACTGAAGCCGTTGGGACATGGCGGCGTTTTTTCCAACGGCGGCGGCGTCACGAAATGGACTTCGATGATTTGATCGTAAAAGTGCAGCGGACGAAACTCGGTCATTTGATTTTCAGACAGGTATAATCTGAGTGGATTATACTTTTTTCGTTTATTTCTGCGAGCTTGCGGAGCCCTCTTTGTCATCTCCTGATCATCACGATTTATTTCACCAGTCCGATACATCCGACAAGATGGCGTTATTCCAGTCCATGCTGGAGGGGCGCGAACTGACAGCGGATGAGGCTTACGCGTTGCTCAACACGATTCATACAGAACTGGAAGCTGGTACGAACCAAGCCGCGGACTATGCCCGATACGCGGAGTTAATGGAGTCTCTGCGCACCGAGATGCCGGATGTTCATCAGCGCGTGATCGAAACGTGGGAAGGACGCAGACCGCAGTCGGGAGAAAAATCTCAGGAAACGGAAACAGGCGAAGAGTCCGAAAGTGAATCGCCCGAAGAGTCGGAAAGTCAAACTGAGGGAAAATCCGGGAAGGGAGTTGAAGCCGCGGAAGGAGAGTCCGAGGGCGGCGAGTCCGAAGAAGAAGGCGAAGAGGAGCCTGAGGAAGAACCGGAAGAAGAAGAGAAAGAAGAATCGGAAGAGGGTGAAGCGGAGGAATCCGAAGAGGAGGGTGGAGAGGAATCTGAGGAAAAGTCGGAAGAGGCTGAAGAGCCGGAAGAAAAAGAAGAATCGGAAGAAGCCGAAGAAGGTAAAGAAGAGGAAGAGAAAGAAGAAGGCGAAGAAGCCGAGGAAGAGTCGGAAGAGAGCGAAAAAGAAGAAACCGAGGAATCTGAAGAGGAAGAGGGTGAGGAAGAAGCTGAAGAGTCAGCCGAAGAAGAATCGGAGGAGTCGGAAGAAGCGGAAGAGCCCGCGGAAGGCGGCGAAGAGGAAGGGGAAGAGTCGGAATATCCTGAAATCGAGGAACCCGAGGTGGAAGCGCCCGAAGGCGAGGAAGTTGCGGAAGGAGAAGAGTCAGTTGGCTTCGAGGAAGAGGGCGGCGAAGAAGCCGAAGGTGCTGAAGGCGGCGAATAAAAACACGGACAAGTTTTGTCCGTGTTTTTATTTATTCTACGCTGACTTTATCTTCCTCGCTGTTGTATTTCCAATCCCAAAACCAAAATGCCAATCCTTTGAACTCGCCCCACTTTTCAAAGGCGGCCTCCACTTCTTTGGAACTGATCGGCTTGCCTTTGTACCATTCGTGCGAGACCAGTTTCAACGCCCAAGAGTCAATCGGGATGTAATCAGAGCGCCCCAGAATCAACAACAAATTAGCGGCTGCATAAGGGCCAATTCCATTGAGTTTCATCAATTCTTTGCGTAGTTCGGGAGTCGGAAGCGTGCTGCTTTTGAGTGACTCAAGATCGAGCGCGCCGAACGCGACCTGAACGGCCAACTCATGAATGGCGGGTGCGCGATAACCCACGCGGACTTTCTCTTTCAGAATTTTTGGGCTGGACGCCGCGATGGCAATCGGTTCAGGGAAAGTGCGTTTCTCAGGATTCCCGGGCAGCGGCTGACCGAACTCGCGAATCAGATTCAAGTTCATGCTTTTGGTCGCGGTCCATAAAGTGTTGGTCGTCAGAATTGTTTTGACCACATCTTCGAACAGAGTCGGCGAGCGCAGGACGCGGCCGCGCGCCAGCTGTCTGGCCTGAGCCAGCTTCGGTTCGCTGCGTGCCGCGGCATAGAAGGCGGAAAAATCCAGGCCTAGTCCGAACATCCAGGATACTTTTTCCGCCACTTCGAACTGTTCGCCGTTGCTTAATTTTTCGGTTTCGACGGCGAGACCTTCGGGTGCCTCTTTCATGTGGAGTTCAATCACGCGTCCGTGCTTCAGGCGCAGGATATAAGAGAGCGTCTGTGTTGACTCGTCGAATCCGAACGGCGCCAACTGCACCCATCCGTGTGAGTTGATCACAGACATGAAATTAAATGGTTTATGCGCCGGAAGAGTCAATTTCATGGAGATCATATAGCCTTGAGAATCTTAGCACGAACTCGCGGCTTTGCAATATCTATCCTATTCGTCGCACCAACAACGGGATGCCAATCGAGAGGAAAAGCATAACAATCGAAACCGGGCACAGGATGGCGGGCAGGAGCCAAAGTTCCCAAAAACTATTTTGCCGCGCTCGCTCGGGATGATTGGGATCGTATAAAAGCGTAACCACATCACCGACTTGGTTACTTGGCGGGTTGGATGAATTGACGCTTTCATATTCATATTGTTTTCCA
This sequence comes from Anaerolineales bacterium, assembly GCA_035541395.1. GTDB lineage: Bacteria > Chloroflexota > Anaerolineae > Anaerolineales > Villigracilaceae > JACPVF01. Next base: position 16,349 of record DATKNJ010000249.1, on the reverse strand, counting down.
TCCACTGTGTAGCTGAAGACCGGTGAATAAGTCGTGCCATCCGAATCAGATGATTCTTCCAGCCGGACAACTGTGCCTTGTACTTTCTGACCGTTGCTGTAAAAGTTCCAGCTCGTAAATGTGTACCAAATTCCAACCACTGCTAAGATAATAGCGCTGATTGGGAGAAGCGCAAAAGCAATGCCCAGTTTGGGACGGCGCTTCTTTTGACCTTCTGGCGGGAAGGCTTGGTCTGCTGATTCCATGGATCACCTCTAAAGTTGGATTTTTAAATTGTACAAGCAAATGACGTTAAGCGCGCAAGACAATTTTTGTCAATTGCGGTTTGGCAATACGCAGATAATCATCCAGTTTCATAAAAATGGATCGGTCGAGACGGCCCGCGTTGAAAACAACTTCTTCGTTCTCTGTGATCAACGGATCAGCCAGGACTTGAAGCTGGTCGCTGAACGAAAAGGGCGGGATCGCGCCGATAACGCATCCCGTTAACTCCTGCGCTTTCTCGCGAGCCGCAAACGCCGCGCTGTCCGCGTTGAAGTGACGTTTGACTCCATCGAAGTCGATACGACAATCGCCAGGCACGTTGGCGAGACAATAGACATTTTCCTTCTTCGAGACTCTTACTTGCAACACAATCGATTTGATGGATTGTTCGATTCGATTGCCGCGAATCTTGGCGATCAATTCCGTGCGGCCTTCGGCTTCGTGCTCAATGACGCGATACGTCGCGCCTTCGCGGTCGAGCAACGCGCATAGTTGTTCGTGGATGTCACTCATGATCTGACGACAGGTCCTTGGTCATGTTCAAACTACCGATTTTGTAATTGAGTTGGTTGTACAGTGCTTTCGCTCCGGTGTTGTGCGCGAAGACGTGCAATGCCAATCTTTTCAAGCCCAATTCCCTGGCTCGTTTTTCCAATTCGAGCATGGCCTGTTTGGCATAGCCCTTTCTACGAAAGGCTTCATCCACGTAAAGATCAAAGATGAAACCAGATGGAACTGGCGAAGCAAGATCGACGCGTAACCAGAGCATTCCAACTCTTTCGCCGTTATCTGACTCGATGGTGAATAGATAATGGTCTTTGGTTGCCAGTCCATCGGGTAGCAAGCGTTCATGATCCTGGCGCGACTTTTCCATGGCCTCCGTCTCAGCCCAGTAACCAGCTTTGACATTTTCCTCAGCATATTCTTTGATGTCGCGAGCGAGGAAGTTCTGGAATTCTTCTTCCGTCATTTGAACCAGTTGAACCATGTTGATTTCCTTCTTTCAGATCTTAACCGCATATAAACGCGGATAAGCATTGAATTGCTCTCATGCCTATCTGCGTGAATTAGTTCTTTTGTGTATACACCGCGTAGCCGCGCGGCGGCGCGAAGAACTGTGCTCGTCCGTCGCGATCAGTGGATTGATCGATCGGGCGCGCCATGTCTGTTTTGCTCCACCAAGCCACGGGTCCGAGTGTGGCGTTATTGAATTTGGTGGTCACCAGCTTGCCGTTCCATTCATCGCCGAGATTGTTGAGTACATAGACGAGTCCCGGTTTATCTCCATAACCTGTGCGCTGCATGATGTAAAGATTGTCGTCCACATAAAGCACTTCGGTATTGCCGCCCGCAGATTTTTCATGCGCACTGACCAACGCCGCAATGCCATTCGGCGTGCCATCCAGCGCGAGATTGTAATTGAAATAATCATGCCAGAACACGCACGGATAGCCCTCGTGCGTGAGAATGTAACTATAAGCCAGCAATTTGTCGTTGACGATCGGACGGCCCGGATCGCGCAGATCGTGATTCTCCACAAAGGTCACAGTGGTCTGCGGTTGTTTTTGCAGGACCGTTTCCCAGGTGGTCAGATTGTTCAAACTGAATCCATATTGATCGCAAAGCGCCTTCAACATTTCGCGCAATGGAAAATCAAAGGCATCCACCGGATTCGAGTTGGAGAAGTTCGCCAAGTCCACCCAATTTTCGATGGCATGTGCGTTATCCCAAAACTCGGCCACGCCATACGGCGCGAACGGTTTGTCGCCGCGCATGTAACGATATTCCTGAATGGCTGTAATAGTGTTGGCACCGTAGCCCTTGACGTAATCATAGCGAAACCCGTCGAAGCCGATCTCTTCGATCAGCCAGCGCGCCAGTTTGAGGATCTCAGCATACACATACGGACTGCGATGAGAAAGATCGGGCATATCGCCGAACGAACCTTCATCCCACGACTCGTACATGTTTGGATGAAAGCATTCCCAGTTGCGTGGGAACTTCTTGCTTTTCGGATCGAAGCGAGTCCAGCGCGACCGACCATTGACAGGATTGACTTCCTGCGCGTCCGCTCCGCTGTTGTGATTGATGACGAGATCATCGATCACCTCAAGCCCGTGCTTGTGCGCCGTTTCGATGAGACTCAGCAATTCGGCTTTGCTCCCGAACCAGGTCGGGATAGTTCCCTTCTGATCGAACTCGCCGAGGTCGTAATAATCGTATGGATCATAGCCCATCGAAGGTCCGCCCATGTTGGCGGCCTTGTGCACCGGCGGAAGCCACAGCGCGCTGAAGCCGACCTTGGCCAGCGATGGAACTTGATCCCGAATAGTATTCCACCATTGGAATTCTTTGTTGTCCTCGCGAGGACAATCCCAGTAAAAACTTTGCAGTATGACACCCATAATGAATTACTCCTGTTCAATTGGATGTAATTTTACACGCAGTTTGTTAAGAAATGATTATGTTTTCTTCCTCTTTTCAAGCCATTTTATCGCTTCTCTCGCGCTCAACGGATTTAGCGGAGTCTCTTGGACAAACTTGCGAACGGCCTGCGGATCGACGCGCGTATATTGTCGCAGTGACCAGCCAATTGCCTTGTTGATGAAGAATTCCTTCGAGCCGAGATTCTCGCGGATGATATCGCATAAAAGATTGAAGTCTGTTTCGGTCTTGTAATTCAGCTGGAAAAGAATGCAAGCGCGCCGCAGCCAAAAGTTATCCGATTTGCGCCATTTGGCGAGATATTTCTTTTTGATTTTTGGAAATCGTTTGAAATGCAATCCTAATGTGCCAGTTGAAATTGTATCCACGGTGTCCCACCAGGATTTAGTCGTGATCAAATATTCGAGTGTTTCGATGAATTCTTCCGGAAGTTGTTTCTCCAATTTGGAGATCAATCCGGTGGCGGTGTATTGATATTCGCGTTGCGACAGAGACCACAAGTCGCGCACGATGGAATCGAGTTCGGAAATCGGCGGGAGACCTTGTGCTGCGACAAGCTCTTTGAATAACGCGCCCAGTTGCGGACTTTTGATTCCCAAATATTCAAACTGGTCGCGCATGTAACGCTTCATCGGCCTAGCGGCTTTGGCATCTGCGTGCACTTCGTACAAAGCCATGATGGATTTGACGTAAGAATGCATATGCCCTCCCGAGTTCACTCTCAATTTGTTGATTATGAAAATTTTAGCATCAATCTCTTTATTATTGATCTATTGATTGAAGAACTCGCGCAATTCCCTCATCGAATGAATAGTGATGTGCAACTGGTCTTCACGTATTTCATTCGATTTTGGATTGAACCACACCGCGAACACCCCAACCGCGTTGGCGGCCAATATATCTTTTTCAAAACTGTCGCCGACCATTAACGCGTCCGAAGCGGGAAGATTGAGTTTGTTCAAAATGTGCCAATAAAACTCTTCGCCTTTTTGCAGGTGGGTGTTTTTGAAACAAAAGACGCGCGCAAAATACGAATCGAGACCAGCACGCGCCAGCGCGCCGCGGATTTGACTCTCGTCTGAAATCGCGGCGCTGGTGGCAAGAATGATTTGTCGTCCACTGGCGTGAAGATAGGCTAGTATATCTGTGATCCCTTCAATGACTTCAATCGTCTCCCATTCCACCATCGGTATTGTGATCTCGGGATGATCGCGCATTACCGTGTCGCCCCAATCAAATAGCACAGTTGAATAACGGAGTTTTTTTGCCACTAACGGATTGCCTCTTTCAAAGCCACATACGATTGCAGCAATGTCTCTTCCTCTTGTGTCAACAGCGGACTGTTTTCCGGCTTTCCCGCATTGACCCATTGATCGGAATACAGCATGCCCAACGCGCGCAAACGCGCGGCATCTTGCACTTTCTCAACAGGGATGCCATAGGCTTCGGCGTAGAGATTTGCCAATGCTTCGACCAATTCCTGATTTTCAGGATTCCCAAACAACTTGCGATGCACGCTCCACCAATTGACCTCCAGTTTTGCGGCGTGCTCCACATCGAAATCCTCGCCATGAACGTTTTTTATGAACCGATAGAAGCGTTTTACATAAGATTCTGTTTTTGGAATGTCATTGTCAGGAAAAGGCGCAAATGCTATTTCTGCACGCGCGATCAGATACGCACCATAAATTGCCTGCCATAATGAAAGCGCGAACGACTCTTTTACCAATCCTACTGAAACACACAAGAGCTTTAACCAATCCTTTTGATAATAGGCTACATAGTTTTCTTTTTCATAATGCGCAATCTTGTGCGGATCAAAATTCCGAATGGGATTATCAGCTTTCATAGACTACCTTTGTCTGTAAACAATCATCTTCACTCATTGTTTCTTCTCTTCCACAGTAAATGTGCCGCGGCCGATCAAATGTGAATCGATGTATAGCTCCACCGTATATTCACCCGGACTGAATACGAACAAATCGCTGTACGCGAAGCTGATTGGCTTGGCCGCGCTGCCCGATTCTCCCAATGGCCATGTAGTGACCACGCGCAGAGTCGGGTCCTCAGCGCCATTTCGATAGACTTTCCAGATTTCAGAAGCGCCGGGTTTCATGCCGTTGTAGTCGTAGAGCACCACCATCGAATTGATGCCATACGGAAACGACTTGGCAATGTCATACTTCACGAAGTCCCCTTTGTCGTCATATTCTTCCTGTGCGAACTGAAACGCGGAAGCTGTGGGCTTCTGGGTTTGTAGCGGAGCTTTGCCGGTGAATTCCAATGACGCAGTCGTATCTTTGAGTTGATAGAACATCTCGTTTGCTAAGGCGCGCAGTTTGACCGGGTCGGCTGTGACGCTGCTATGCGCGGGTGCTTCACTCCACGGTTTGAGATGATCGTTCATCGATAGCAGCAGATTGTCGATGTCTATGGCGGAAGCGTCCATGTAATACCAAAATGATGAGGGCGGCTGCACACCAGATTGATGTGCCGATTCCACTTCTTTGACCGCTTGGCTGATTCCGTTTTCGTACTCGGTACGCGCCTCGTCGAATTGACCGTTTGACATCAAGGCCAAAGCCAAATTGAATCGCACCGCGACCAGACTTGGGTCCTGAGAAAGAGTCGAGCGATCCACTCTGATGGCGTCATCGAATCGTCCGAGCATGTAATACGTCCAGCCGAGATTCCATCCGACGTTTGTGTCGTCGCGTCCCGCTCTGACCGCGGCCTCGAAGTCCCTCGCCGCAGAAGGATAATCGCCCAGCGAATAATAGGCGTTGCCGCGCTCATAAAGCGCGTCGCCGTATTTTGGTTTGTCGGCCAACGCCATATCGAACTTTTGAATTGCGTTTTCGTAATCGCCGCGCCATGCCAAACCGACTCCTTCGGAGTAAGTGTTGATGGCTGAATCGGGAATGGTGGGCAATGGCAAAAGCATGACGAAGGCCGCCCATACCGCGACCACTGCAGCGATGATGGTTGCCAACGCGATGAAGAAACGGCGCATCACTCCGATAATGGTCGTGGAGAGACCGAGCAATGAAAGGCTGACCGCCAACAAAGTGAGATGTACAACGAAGGCATTCGAACGATTGTCCCACGCGTCGCCGATACTGTTGTATGCCTGGAATTTTTGTTCGAGCCGCGTGCTTTCTACAAGATAGGTGTCGGCTTGATAACCGGCGTAATCCGGCGATAAGCCGGAATCTGGCGTGAAATATTTGCTGGAAAGCAACGGACTAAGTTTGAGAATGTGATCGCGTATCGCGCGATAACGCTGTGCCGCGGCCGTGTCGCCGGAAAGATCTGCGCCGAGCGCCTGCAGATCGAGTTCGTACCAGGCTTGATATCCACCTTCCCAATCATGACTGTCACGCGTCTCGCCGCTGGTCTTGACTTGCATGGCTTGGATCGCGTATTGCGTAGAGGTGCGGTCTGCTTCGTTGCCTTTACCGGAGGCGTATGTTTGCAGGAAGGTAACGATGGCGATCAATACCGTGATCGAGGCGATCAGGAACGCGACAATCTTTTCGCTGCGGCTTTGGACTTGAGGTTCTTTGGATTCGCTCATGCTTACATCACCAGTTCGACGAACACAGAAGCCAGCACGCTGACAATCAGAGTCAGCAGTCCGCCTGCGGCAAAGAAATATTTGATGCCGCGTTCATTGATCTGTGCCAATGTAAAAAACCAAAACGAAATTCCAAGCAAAATTAAAATGACAACTTGCAGGTTGGCTTTCAAACGCAATGTGTCGGCTTGCGTGAAATGAAGTTCGGGCTTTACATCCTGAGTGCGTTCTGCCTCAGCGTTCTGCTCGTCGGTTTCGCGCTGCACATCGTAGGTTCCATTGGGAAGTAAATAACGTTGGGGAAAGAACAGGGATTGCAGTCCGAAGGCGATGCCCCACGCGTCGGACTTCTGCCGCGTCAAACTGCCATCCGTTGAGTTGTTCTTCTGGATTTCATCGTTGATCTGGTTGCCCAACTCGTTATAGCGCGTGTAATCGAGAAAAGCCTGATAATGCTCTGAGACGGTAATGGCAGTCAGCACTTGTGATTCCTGTGCGTTGATGGCCGCGGCCAGACCTGTGAAATCATCCTGGCTCGCCTCGTTCGACGCCAGAGCTGCGCGCCATGTCACCAGCGCTCCCACCACGCTGACGATTGCGATCATGATCGCGGTAAATGTTTTGAATCCCTCAGATTTCATGACACCTCCGTTGACTCCTCATGATATTCATTTATCAATTTATTTGGCGATGCGCAAAATTATATCGTATGAAAAAATAAACTGGCCGATTTCGGCCAGTTTATTTCACCTGCACATGATTTTGAAATTCGCTTTGGCGCTTCATTTATTCGTCGCCTTCATCGCCGCCGCTTGCCGCGGGCTGATCCATTTTGATCACATCGCCGTGCATATTGATGATGATCTTGAATCCCAGCATGCCCAAATAGATGCGCGCATTTTCGGGCAGGCCTGCTTCCATCAACGCGTCGAATTGTTTGTCCACATTTTTGAGTTGTTGTTCGAGCATGGCCTTCGTGAAAATATCTTCCTGGCCGATCATCTTGGCGGCTTGCGCCGAAAGAATATCCTCACTGCCTTTCATCATCTCGGCCATTTGGCCAAGTACCTGACGATCCACTTGCGCGGATGGAATGTGACGGCGAAAGCCCGCGTCATCTACAACATAGCAAGGTTCATCGCCCACGTATGCAGTGTCGGCGACGCGGCCGAATTCATCGATGACGAGACCAGCAAAAAGAGGTTGTCGAGGCATGATTTTGACTCTAAGTAATTTTGACGTATGTACCTTGACCAGGCAGATGCAGATAATCCGTTTCGGGTGGGACGACAGGATTGGTCCAGCGATACAAAAATTTTGCATCCTCTGAAGGCAGGTTCACACAACCGTGACTGCGCGGACGGCCATAGTCATTGTGCCAGTATGTGCCATGAAACGCGTTGCCCTCGCCGGTGAAGAACGAGCACCACGGCACACCGGGCAGATCGAAGAGATGTTCGACTTCGTCGCCTTGATTCGTCATGTGAATGGATGGGCCTTTATGATAGGTACTGAACTCGCCGGTGGGCGTGCGCGTCCCTTTGGCGCCGCTCGAACAGCGCGAGGTGAAGACCAGCTTGCTGCCTTCATATGCAGTGACCAGTTGATTCGTCAGATCCACATAGATGGCTTTTTGATCGTTGGGAACGTCTGGGGAAAGCGGAGCCAACTCATCGTCCGGAATGAGGCGCATTTCATACGACGCGACATAAAACGATTTATGCAGATACGAGTCGTAAATCTCATACCAGATGCTTTTCTCGTCACGCGCGACGATCACTTTCTTGATCCAATGCGTGCTGCCGTAATAGATGCGATACCCACTATTGGAATAAGAAGTGGGCGCAAGATGCGTATCGCTGTATGGCACAATGATCTCACCCAGTTGTCCGCTGGCAGGAATAGTGAAGACCGGTCTTTGGCAGTCCGTGCTTACGGGTTGAATCAAGCCGGAATAAGAGTATCCATCTGAGCCGATTTTGTACCAGGTTTTGTCGAAGGGATTGCCGTAGCCGTTATCGCCATCCACTTCACCGGTGATGCTCACAACTTCATCTTTGCCGAACAAATGTAATTGTTTTGCGTTGAAGGATGGTTCATCGTACAGCGGAACGCCGCTGACCGTCATGCGGCCTTGTTGAGTTGACTTGGCGAAGGTGCAGTCAAGGCGTAGTTCGGACGCGATCACACCCAACGCGCCCGCACCGAGGATTTTGAGAAAATCGCGGCGGGAGAGATCGATATTCATGAATTTCTATTTTTACCATGAAGAGGGGAAACGCGCGTAAGAGTCTAATAAGATTATTATTTACAAATTATGAATTTCAGTCTTGTATCACTAACTGTGTTCCTTTAGATTTGTAGACAAACTCTTCTCCAATCGGCATTACAGGTGAAGTCCAGCGGAAGAGCCATTTGGCCGCGTCGATGCTGAGATTCACGCAACCGTGACTGTGCGGATGGCCGAAGTCATTATGCCAGTACGTGCCGTGCAGAGAAAGTCCACTTTCACTGAAGTACATCACCCACGGCACGCCGGGCAAGTCAAAGCCGCTGGCGGTGATATCACCGGCCGCCATGTGACGCGTCGGCCGTTTGTGATACGTCATGAACGATCCGCGCGGTGTGTAATACGTGCCCACGCGTAGAACAGCTCCGCTGGCGACGCGCGTGATAAAGACCGGGTTATCGTATTCATACGCCATCAGGATTTGATCGTTCAAATGCACTTCGATGTGCTTATTATCGTCGGGGACGTCTTGAGATAACGGAGCCAACTCCTCATCTGGAATGACGCGCAGATATTCGGCCGGAACGTAGTACAACTTGTCCCATTTATCATCCAGGATTTGGTACCAGATTTGTCCGTCATCAGGATTTTGAACCGCAGCCATGATCCAATGAACGGTTTCGTAATAGATGCGATAGCCCACGCCTGAGGAGGCGCGCGGCGCTTGGAGTGCGTCGCTGTATGGCACTGTGACCTCGCCCAACACACCGTTTGTCGGAATATCTGTACGCGGCTCGTTGAGAATCGTCAGCACCGGTTGAATGTAACCCGAATAAGCAAAGCCTTGATCTTTGATCTCATACCAGACCCGGTTATACGCGGTGGGATCGTCCTCATTGATGGTGGCGTTTTCGATCGGGAGAATCAGATCGCGCCAGTACATTTTGAGTTGTTTGCCTTTGAACGAGGGGTGATCATACACCCACAACGTGTTGGACGTTACGCGCCCTTGTTGATTGGGCGGAAAAACATCTTGCGCGGATTTGGCATTGAGATGGAAATTTGGTAGCAACAAGCCGAAGAAGCCGAGGCCGCTCAGCCTGAGAAAATCACGGCGGGAGAACATACCATTATGGTTCATCGAAAGATTCTTTTTAACCGCGAAGATAATTTTTGTAAGTGTTCTTCACAGTTAAGTATAGGATTGTCTCAACAATTTAACACTAAGTCACTAAGACACGAAGTCACAAAGTTTTTAATTTTTTTCTGTGAGTCTTAGCGACTCTGTGACTTCATGGTAGAAAAACTCTTCGACTCTTTCATCAATAATGCACGTTCACTAATGTGCCTACCGATGAAAAGTTGTACAACCATTCCGCATCGGGAATCGAGAGATTGACGCAGCCGTGACTCATCGGCGTGCCAAAGTTGTGATGCCAATATGTACCATGCAATCCATAACCTTTATAGAAGTACATGGTATAGGGCACATTCGGCAGGTAATAGCCGGGCCCGGTCATCGTAGTGGATAACAGCTTGATGTAAATATGATATTGACCGGTTACGGTCGGATATTGCCAGGTGCCCGTGGAAACGATAAATGTGTTGACCACTGTATCGCCTGCGTACGCGTACACGCGTTGATGAGTCAAATCCACGTCGATCCAATGTTCACCATCGCCGACTGAAACTTGCGGCTGCGAATCGGACGACTGGTCCGCTGCGGCAGCGGTTGATGGTGCATATTCCGGAGTCGGCGTATCTTGCACAATCGAGGCCATTAACACGCCAGGTGTTTCTGTGGCCGCGGGTGTATCGGTAACAGCTGGAGTCGCTGAAGGTTGAAGCGCAGCGTCCTCGGTCGGGAACGGCGTCGCGGTCTCTGCGGGAAGGGTTGGCAATGCTTCCGTCGGTTGTTGAGTTGCTTCTTCAATCGGCGTGGCGCTGGGTTCTTCCACAGCGGCTATCAACTCTTCCGGCGTGGCTGTGTAGGTCGGTTTTGCAATCTGCGCGTGCGCCCATGTTTGTGGTTGATCTGTTTGCGCGGGTTGAGTCGCGCCGCCTAAACTTAAGATGGAAGCCAATACTGGTGAGGTGCTGGCCGACCAGGCTGCAAATCCAATGGCGATGCAACCCAACACGAATAATAAAATCGGAAAGATGGGACTGCGTTTTCGAGCGGTAGTTGTAGGGGAATCAACGCTTCGCGCGGAACCCTCGGCTGGTGCCGCGTTGATCGAAGGAGTTCCAGCTTCGGGTGTTTCCTGCAAGCGCTTCATCGCCCATTGCATTCCCTTTTGTGCACGCGGGCTGTCTGGATTGATCGCCAATGCCTTTTGAATATATTCCACACTGGAACGCGGACTGGCCACCGCGGCCAGAATCAACCACGGATCTTCGGACTTCGGCGCAAGCCGCGCGGCCTCCTCCGCCCAGTGACGCGCTTCACTGCGGTCGCCGCGTTGCAAGGCTTCGCGCGCATTTTGAATGGCTTTGCGGGATTCCAGGAATTCGCTGTCGTTCATGGTCGCCATCCTCTACACTAAAAGTTATCGCTGAATATCAACCGGCGTGCCAACATCGGCCCAGTTGTATAGCTGCTGTGCTTCACTGGTGCCAAGTACCACGCAGCCAAAGGAAATAGGTGTACCAAGGAAACCAGCCCATAACGTCGCGCCGTTCGAAAGAATAGGCAGCGCATGGATACCGTTTTCCAAACTGCCGGCGTAGTAAATGCCAAGCCAATCCGGCATCCAGATATTCCAGGTCGCGCCGTATGCGCTCGGGATTTTGTCCTGCACTGCGAAATTACCGACGCGCGTGGCATTGTTCATGCCGGTGGATGCCACGAAGCTGTAAACCAGATTATTATTTTCGTACGCGTATAAGTGCTGTTCAGAAATGCTTACCAGAATATATTTTCCGCTTTGCGAAACAGATGGCGCAAAAGCGTCGCCATTGTTTTGTGATGAATTGTCCCCGGGCGTTGGCGTGTCCGCGACGATCTGTGCCATGATGTTGTTGTCTGGCGCGGAAGTCGGCGCGAGCGTATTGGCTGGCGTTGGCGAGGGAATAAAAACGGCCGTTGGCGTGTACGTTGGTTTGGCGATAAAGGCTTGAGACCAAGATCGCGCTTGAGCAGTCGGCGTGGTCTCGACTCTCATCCTCGCGGCCAGTGCCGGATTATTGATTGCCGACCAGGCTGTCGCTGTTAAAACAAGAATTCCTAAAATGATTCCGAGAATGAGCGGCAGCGCGGAACGTTTTTTGCGTTGAGGCGGCTTTTCAGGAATCGGCTTCTGTGTTTGCGGAGCGCGAGCCTTTGGATTTTTAAGTAGGGTTTCCAGAATGCTGGGGTTCATTGTGCAGGTGTTGGAATAGGTGTCGGCTCGACGTTCTCATTGTTGACATAGCAAAGGATACCTTTGACTACGCCATCTGCCACGATGTCAGTATGGTTCACCAGCATGTCGCGGTCGAGGTTAAGAAAGCCGGTTTCGATAATAGCAGTCACTGTGCTTGGCGAGACTTCGGAGAAAGCGTGATATTGAGTCATATCGCGCGTGATACTTCCCGCGTGAAAGTTCATGCCGGTAGTTTTTTGATAACGGTCAACCATGCATTCCAAAAGGCGCCGGGCGCGGCCGATATCGCGAGTATCCATTGATGCGGCTACTTTGAAGCCAGTTGCCTGATCATTGATGTAATCGCAGGAGTCATTATGAATAGAAACAAGTGCCACAGCCTGATACCCGTTCAGACGCGTATCGAATTCGTTCAGTAAATCCACCTGGAAGCCGTTAGCCACCAGTTTTTTTTGTACGAGAGTAGCAATCTTTAAATTGACTTCCGCTTCAGTAAGCGTCACGTTTCCATTGCTGTCCATGCAGACCGCACCGGAGTCATGCCCGGAGTGGCCGGCCACGATACCGATCCGCAATTGAGGCTGTGGTGTCCTTAATGGATTGGCGTTACTGACTTGGGGAGTGAGAATCAGGCTCAGTTGCTCGGAGAAGTTGTTCGTAAATATGCTGTTTGGCGTCCAAGCTGTGAAAAGGGTGGCAAGTAGGATGGCGATGCCCAGGGTCGTCCAAAAAGCATTGACCGATTTTGTTTGACGGCGGGCAGGCCGAGGGGTTGGCTTGATCGGCGTCGAGGAAGTGGATGGAGGCGAAGCGTTCTCCATTTCGTATAATATTACCTTATTTGTTAAAAAATGCAAAGGCGAAGTTGTCATTATATGGAAATGTTAGTTAGCATTTTTTGACTTGACTCTGCTCTTTCGCGATATTATGATGAAAAATGTATGGACACTTTGATCAAGCTTGATGCAGAACAATTAAGACGAGCAATGCGCGCCTGGAGTTCCGGCGTGACGGTTGTTACGGTGAATCATCAGGGCGAGCGCCACGGCATGACCGTTAGTTCGTTTACCTCTGTTTCATTGGATCCACCCTTAATCATTATTTCTCTGCAAACTGAAAGCCGCACTCAGAAACTGGTCAGCGCGGCTGGCGCTTTTGCGGTGACTATTCTCGGCGCGGATCAAAAGGAAATTTCGGATCGGTTCGCGGGCCGCGGCTCGGAAAATGAAGATCGTTTTGATGGAATCCCAACCGAGACCTTCGTGACCGGCGCGCCGATCCTCAAAGGCCTTGCAAGTTTGGATTGCCGAGTTACGCAGACGTTCTTTGCCGGCATGAATACGGTCTTTCTGGCAGAAGTGTTGGCGGTGCGCGGTGACGGCGAAGGCCAGCCTTTGCTGTATCACGACCGCCAGTATTGGCAGCTCTCGAAATAGTTCTCAATCCCGCATCTCCTGATGAAGAGATTGAGAGGGGATCAACATGGAAACAGATCGTTTGACAGATGAGGAGAAACAGCTCCTCCTGCGGTTGGCGCGTGAAGCTTTGGAGCGCGGTGTACGCAATGAAAGACTCCCCGAACTGAATCTTGCATCGTTAAGTCCGCGCTTGCGGGAAAATGGCGCCTCTTTCGTGACCTTGACTGTGCGCGGCGATTTGCGCGGCTGTGTTGGCGCGTTGGAACCGTATCAGCCGCTGGCTGAAGATGTGCGCGAACACGCCATTGCCGCCGCGTTGAGCGATTTCCGTTTTGCACAAGTGCGCCCCGAAGAATTAAACGGAATCAACATTGAGGTCTCGCGCTTGACCGTGCCGGTTTCCCTCGCCTACAGTTCGCCTGAAGATTTGATCGCGAAACTGCATCCGCAGGTGGATGGGGTCATCTTGCGCGATGGCCGAAACCGCGCCACGTTTCTACCGCAAGTGTGGGAGAAGCTCCCCGACCCGGTTGAGTTCCTTGAGAACCTTTGCTACAAGCTGGGCGTTGAGCCGAATACTTGGCGCAAAAAACATTTGGATGTCGCGATTTATCAGGTGGAAGAGTTTCACGAGTGAGGGGAATTAGTATAAAATCAGGTCATGGCTGAAGACAATCTGTTTCAGGATGCAGTCGCCGCGCTGCGCGAGGGAAATAAAGCTCGCGCCAAGGAGTTATTGACTCTCCTGCTCAAAGACGACCAAAACAATGCCACGTACTGGATTTGGATGAGCGCGGCAGTGGATAGCGTCAAAGAGCGGACGTATTGTCTGCAAACGGCGCTTAAACTCGACCCTGAAAATGTCACCGCCAAACGCGGTTTGATCCTCGTTGGCGCGTTGGCCCCGGATGAAACTGTTCAGCCTTTTCCGTTAAACAGGCCGCGTGCCTGGGAAGAAAAATTACTGCTTGCCCACGAACGACCCAAACCCACGGGCTTCCGCGCGTTTACCTCCAATCCGATCACACGGTTGATTGCCGTCGGCGTGCTCGCGGTTTTGGTTCTCGGGGCTGCTTTCTTTGGCATCACGATGCAGGGCAGGAACCTGCCAGCGATTCCTACTTTTAGCGGAATTGCAACTCCCACATTTTCGCCTACTCCCACCTTGATCGGCGCAACCGAAGTAATCGCACTTTCTTCATCCACGCCGGTTGGACCAACGCCGTTGTGGGCATATCTTCCAGAGACTTATACGCCAACCCCGTTTTACGTTAACACACCGCGCCAGCCTCAATCGCTCGATCAGTTCCGCGCGGCCAAGGCGGCGTACGCCAAAGGCGACTGGGCTTCCTATATTACAAACATGGAGGAAGTAGCACGCCTCGAACCGGATTCGCCAGATGTTTATTATTTTATCGGCGAGGGCTATCGCTTTGAAGGTGATTGGCGGAATGCCTCCAACGCGTACAATCAGGCTCTTAAGATCGATACTCAATTTGCTCCCGGTTATCTGGGCTTGGCGCGGGCGCGGCTCCTCGAAGACCCGAATTCCAATGTGGACACCTTGTTCGATCTGGCGCTCAAGTATGACCCGAATTATGGTGATGTATATCTGGAGCGTGCAAATAACCGTCTGTATAACAAAAAGCCTCAGGACGCCCTCGCAGACCTCGGGTCCGCGGCACAGCGCATGCCGAACTCCGCGCTTGTGTACTTGGCTTATGCTCAGGCCTATCTGATGCTGAATGATCCGGCGACTGCGTTACAAAATGCTAAGAAGGCCAACGAGATCGATATTACGATCCTACCTGTTTATCTCATTTTGGGACAAACGTATATGACGCAGAGCGATTATCCGAACGCAGTTCAGGCATTGGTCAAATATACAACGTATGACACAACGGACGGGTCCGCATTTGCGTTGCTGGGCCAGGCATATTATGAAATGGGAGCTTATAAAGTTGCCATTTCTACTTTGAATAAAGGATTTAACATCGATAATCGTCAACGGCAGATTTATATCTACCGCGGCTTGTCTGAGTTGGAGTTGGGCCAGCCTCAAGACGCGCAGGACGACTTTAAACGCGCTGCGGCTTTTTATCCGAATTCGTTCGATGTGAACCTCGGTTTGACGCGTGTTTTTTACGATCAACAGCAATATGGCAACGCCTTCTTGCAAATCGAAACCACGCGTCCGCTTGCAACCACCAAAGAGCAAACTGCGCTCGTTTTATACTGGTACGCGTTGATTCAAGAACAGCGCGGCCAGATCAAGGATGCCATTGCAGCCTGGCAGGATTTTCTCAAATTGCCCGCCTCGGTCATGACGAAAGAGATGCGCGCCGAAGCCGAACAAAAAGTAACCGCTCTGGCGCTGATTACACCTTCGCCGACTGCGACGATCACGAAGACTCCTACAAGAACGCCTACACCAACGCGAACGAGTCGCACCGCGACTCCGGGAACGGCCACCGCGACAAAGACTCTTACTTTGACTCCCAGCAGTACAACTGTAACCGAAACAGCTACACCGACAGTCACATCAACTCCATAAATTTGTGAAACAACAACTAAAATAATCAACGTAACGCACTGCAAATGCGTTACGTATTTTTGGTGTAGAATGCAACGCGATATAATTTCCTCCCATGCCCATTTTGGATGTTCACACATTCGATTTTTTCAGTCGCAGCCCGGAGCAAACGCGCCGCGTGGGCATGCGTTTGGGCGCTTCGTTGCAATCCGGCGATGTGATCTGTCTGCAAGGCGATCTCGGCGCGGGTAAGACTACTTTTGTGCAAGGCCTCGCACAAGGATGGGGTTCGCTGGATTCGGTATCCAGCCCGACTTTTATCCTCGTCAATATTTATCGCCGCGCGGTTGGTCAACAGCTTTTTCACATGGACGCCTATCGCCTCGACTCTGCCCCCGAAGCGGAAGAACTCGACCTCGACTCGATGTTGGCTGAAGGCGCGTTGCTGATCGAATGGCCGGAGCGTATGAAAAGCCTGATTCCCCGCGATCGCATTTGGGTCAATCTTGAATATCTG
>DATKNJ010000248.1:0-5640 GCA_035541395.1 Anaerolineales bacterium | reverse complement strand
ACCGTATCCGCCACGCGTCCCACTAAGTCCAGAGTCGTCTTGCGTCCTTCATTCGTCGCGGAAATATCGAGAAAAACCAATTCGTCCGCGCCCTGTTCATCATATAAACGCGCTTGTTCCACAGGATCGCCCGCATCACGCAAATTGACAAAGTTCACGCCTTTCACCACACGTCCATCTTTGATATCAAGGCAGGGAATAATTCTTTTTGCCAACATAAAATCTCCAATGTTTAAGCATTAACCACGAAGCTATCAAAGGAACACAAAGGCCTTTGCTTCGTGCGCCTTCGTGTCCTTAGTGGTCAAAAATCTTCTAACGCTTCTTTCAAATTAATCGTACCTTCATACAAGGCACGCCCGATGATCACACCAGATAAATTCACATCACGCGCTTTGCTCACATCTTTCAACGTATGTACGCCGCCCGAAGCGATCATCTCAAGCCCACTGACTTCAGCGAGCTCACGTGTTGCGGCGATATTCAAACCACTGCCCAAACCGTCCCGGCTGACATCTGTAAAGATAATGGTACGCAAGCCGAGGGTCCGCATTTGAAGCGCCAATTCTGTTGCAGAGATTCCGCTGTCATCTCTCCAGCCGCGTACGCGCACGCGCTCATCCCGCGCATCGATTCCAACCACAACTTTCTCCGCTCCAAATTTCTTTAGCGCATTCGCAACTATGTCTGGTTGTTCAATCGCAATCGTGCCAAGCACAACGCGGCTGACGCCCAACGCAATCGTGTGTTCGATCGCATCCAACGAACGCAGGCCGCCGCCAAATTGCACGAGCGCACCGAGTTTCAAAATCGACTCCAACGCGGCGCGATTCGCGTCATCGCTTTCGCCAAACGCGCTATCGAGATTCACCACATGCAGCCATTGCGCGCCCGCGTTCAGCCATCGCACCGCGATCTCAGCAGGGTCATCGCTATAGGAAGTCTGGCGCGTCGGATCGCCTTCTTTCAAACGAACCACTTTTCCGGCGCGCAAATCAATCGCGGGATAAATCGTAAAATTCACGCGGCCTCCAAAAAGTTCTTTAAGATTCGCAATCCCACGGCCTGGCTTTTCTCGGGATGAAACTGCACGCCAAAAATATTTTCATGCGCCACCGCACAGGTGTAAGTGATTCCGTATGTCGTGGTTGCCAAAACATCAGATGGATTTTGCACCTGACAATAATACGAATGATTGAAGTAGACATACATCTCATCGCGGACGCCATCGAAGAGCGCCGTGTCTTTCTCGACCCTGAGTTGGTTCCAGCCCGTGTGGGGAATCTTCACGGGCAGCGACTCTGCAAAGCGCGCCACTTGGCCGCGCAGCAAGCCGAGTCCTTGATGCTCGCCCATCTCCTCCCCCACATCGAAGAAGGCTTGCATTCCAACACAGATTCCAAGCAACGGCGCGCCACGTTGAACAATCTCTTTGACAGCCTCATCCAATCCGCGTGCGCGCAGGCCAGCCATGTAATCGCCAAACGCGCCCACACCCGGCAACACAACTTTTTTGCCAGCCACAACATCCTTTGGATTCTCCGTTCGCAGGACTTTCGCGCCGACGTTTTCCAATGCCTTTTGTACCGAACGAAGATTGCCCGTACCCGCATCAATCAGAATGACATCGTTCATTTCGTCAACGTCCCTTTTGTGGATGGAACCGCGCCCGCGCGTCGCGAGTCGATTTGCGTGGCAGCATCCAACGCCCGCGCCCAGGCATTTAACAAAGCTTCCGCTTGATGATGATCATCGCGTCCATATAAAATGCGCGCGTGTAAATTACAACGTGCAGTGATTGCAAACGACTCAAAGAAATGTGGAAACAGTGTAGTCGGAATATTCCCAACATACGGTGTGCGCCACTCCGCTTGAATGACCGCGTACGGGCGTCCTGACAAATCCACAACGACATGCGCCAGCGTTTCATCCATCGGCGCGAAACAATCCGCTATGCGGACGATTCCTTTGCGGTCGCCCAAAGCTTTATCGAAAGCTTGCCCCAACGTCAAGGCTACATCTTCCACTGTATGGTGCGGATCGACTTCAAGATCGCCTTTGGCCTGAATCGTTAAATCGAACAATCCGTGCACGGCAAGATGCGTCAACATGTGATCGAAAAATCCAAGTCCTGTGGAAATCTCGTGCTTGCCGGTTCCATCCAAATCGAGTTTGATTTCAATTTGAGTCTCATTGGTTTGTCGTGATATTTCTGCGGTACGCATATATTCTCCAATCATCCTAATGGTGGTTTCGATACGCCTCCGGCTACTCAACCACTGAATATGTCATAAACTCTTCAAGGCCTCTATCAACCTATCCGTATCTTGTGGCCTGCCTACACTGATACGGATATGATCGCGCAAGCCGGATTTGTTGAAATAACGAATGAAAATTCCATGTTTTTCAGCCAGCTGCGTTTTCAACTGAGACGCGTCGCGATCCGTGACGCGACAAAGAATAAAATTGGAACGCGTCGGATATGGTTTCAAATAAGGAATATCACTCAGTTTTTTAAATAATCTTTCGCGCTCGGCTTTCAACAATTCAACAGTTTTTGCCAATTCATCCGTGTGTTCCAACGAAACCTGCGCCGCGGTACTTGCTGCCACATTGACGTTGTACGGCTGTTTCGATTTCCATAAAGTTGGCATCAACCATTTTGGAAACGCACCGTATCCGATTCGCAATCCGGCGAGTCCCGCCCATTTACTGAACGTACGCAACACAACCAAATTTTCTCGCGAGGGCGCTTCACAAATATGACTCAAATCCGCGCCGAGATTTTCGCCCGCAAATTCGATATAGGCTTCATCCAACACAAGCAACAAAGGCAGAGATAGCAATTTATCAATTGCTTGCCGATCTAATAGTGAGCCGTCAGGATTATTTGGCGAGGCGAGAAAAATCATTTTTGGTCGATATGTTTTAGTTGCTTCAAGCACACTATTCATATTCAACGAAAAATTTTCTTTGCGAGGGACTTCGATCACACGCGCCGCGTTGAGTTCGCCGTCAAACGAATACATGCCAAACGTCGGCGGGCACGAAAGAACGCAATCGCCCGGTTCGAGCATCACGCGCATCAGGAGATCGATCAACTCATCCGCGCCGGCGCCAGCCAGCAAATATTCTTCATCAACACCGGTAAACTTCGCGAGCGCTTTTCGCAAGGCGCGGCTTTCCGGATCAGGATAAATGTGCGGAAAATCCAGCCTCCCCAAAACTTCGCGCACAACCGGCAGCGGCCCATACGGATTCTCGTTCGCGTCCAACTTAACGATTTGGGCTGGTTCGCGTCCGATGCGCGCCGACAACACTTCAAACGGTTCGATCGGTGTGTATGGAGGAAGAGATTCGAGATGCTTTCTAACTTTCATGCAGACTCCTTTGTCCGCAACAACGCGGCATTAGCGTGTGCATCCAAGCCTTCCGCTTCGGCCAGCGTCGCAGCAATCGGACCGATAGCCTGCGCGGTGTTTCCGTCCAGCGCCACCAAGCTGACAATTTTGACGAAGTCCCACACATTGAGTGGCGACGCGAAACGCGCTGAGCCACCGGTCGGCATGACGTGACTCGGCCCCGCGAGATAATCGCCAAGGACTTCAAACGAATGCTCACCCATAAATACACCGCCCGCGTTATTAACTTTTTCCACCCAACGCCACGGCTCGCGCACGGATAAGCCAAGATGTTCCGGTGCGTATTCATTGGCTAGTTGCACGGCTTCACCCAAGTCGCGCGTCAAAACCGCACCGCCGCGATTCTCCAACGACGCGACAATAATCTCCGCACGGCCGCGCTGTTCGAGTTGCTGTGCGACTTCGATTTGGACTTTCTCAATCAACGATTTCGAAGGAGTCAACAAAATCGCCGAGGCCAACAAATCATGTTCGGCTTGCGCCAACAGATCGGCCGCGACCCAAGTAGGATTCGCCGACTCATCCGCAATGACAACCGTTTCTGTCGGCCCGGCCAGACCGTCAATGCCGACTACGCCATAGACTTGTCGCTTTGCTAACGTAACAAATAAATTCCCGGGGCCGAAGATTTTATTCGCCGCAGGAATAGATTGTGTGCCATACGCCAACGCGGCAATCGCTTGCGCCCCACCGAGTAGATAGATTTCATCCACGCGGGCAACCGCACAAGCCGCGAGGATGATCGGATCAACTGGCAAACTTGAATTTGCAAATGAACGATTCGGCGGTGTGACCACTACGATCTCTTTCACGCCCGCCACGCGCGCAGGAATGGCGCTCATCAAAACCGTGGATGGCAACGGCGCGGTCCCGCCGGGAACATATAAACCGACTCGCTGAATCGGACGAATGATTTGTCCGAGCGTGCCGCCAAGTTCATTTGTGAACCATGAGGACAACGGCTGACGACGATGAAAGGCTTCAACGCGCGCCGCGGCTTCTTCCAAGGCTTCGCGTTGCGCGGGGGAAATGGAATCTAGCGCGGATTGAATCGCGGCTTTGGAAATGGGAACAGGCTTGAGGTCCAAACCATCGAGGCGCTTTGTCCATTCTTGCAAAGCCGAATCGCCATTCATGCGCACATCTTTCAAAATGCGCGCAACGGCCTCATCGGGAGTCAATCTCTCGCTAAAAAGTTTTTCGATATTATCGAGCACGCGGGAACTGACAGGAAATTCATCCGGCGGCGTGCGTTTGAGAATGGTTTGTCTTGCAGCTTGAGGATCGTATACTTTGAGCATGTTGCACCTATTTGAGCGCGTTGAGCATGGCCGTGTAACGCGGCGGCTCTTCTTCAAAAATATAAGTGACCGGCGTGACAATGATGCCGCTACCGCCAATACTTCGCAATTCGGTGATGGATTGCGTGAGGCGGTCGCGGCGAACCACGACGCTGACCGAATACCAACTTCGATTCTTTTCGCGCGTGAAGATTGGGCTGATGGTCGGACCTTGTAAACCTCCCACAGAAGTTTGCGCAAAAAGTTTTTGCGCAATCGCTTCAGGACTCTCGCCGCGCATGTTGGCGATCACCAACAAATTTCCTTCGGCGCGCAAATGCGCTTCGATATATTCCAACAAACGGTGCGCCATCTCCAGCACTTCCGGTTTGGTCTGCAGTGTTTTGCGATTGGCGATCAACGCGGCTTGCGAAGGTTGAATGACGCCGTCCGGCAGCGGACGCAAACGATTATCTTGCAGCGTTTGCCCTGATGAAACCAAATCAGAAATCATGTCTGCGTAGCCAATCGTCGGCGCGGCTTCGAGCGTGCCTTCGGCGGCGATCAATGTATGAGGAATTTGTTTTTGATTCAGAAAGCGTTCAGTCAGGACCGGAAACTTGGTCGCCACGCGCAAGGGACGATTCAACGAAGCGGAAAAAGCCTTGAGCGAAGCGATGTCTTTGACCGATTCCCAGGCTTCGGGAATCGCGAGCGTGAGCGCGCAAGAGCCGAAGCCCAGCGCGTCGTGCAAGACCAACACATCGCCACGCTTCTCTTCGATCACATCGATGCCTGTGATGCCGAAGTCCACACTACCCTGCCGGACGCTGACGACGATGTCGCCGGGGCGCTGAAAGATGACTCCCAAATCGGGTAAAGCCGGAATAGCAGCCACATATTGGCGCGGGTTCGGTTTGAAGACGCGCAAGCCAACC
>DATKNJ010000247.1:0-4208 GCA_035541395.1 Anaerolineales bacterium | reverse complement strand
GTGATCTGCACATGGTCGAGACCGGCGTCTATCAGTTGTTGCACGTAATGCGCGTCCGACAAGCGACGGGCGTTCGTGTTCAGACCTGTGATCTGCCCGTTGGATTCGGCATGTTGAATCAACTCTGGCAGGTCGTTGCGAAGAGTCGCTTCGCCGCCGGTGAAGACGATATGCGGCACTCCAAGTTCCCAGAGTTTATCCAGGACCAGTTTCCAGTGAGCAGTATCCAGCTCGGGGAAGTTCCGCTCGCGGGCGTTGTAGCAATGGGCACAGTCATTGTTGCAGCGATACGTGATCGCCAAATCCATGCGATATGGCGCAGAGGGACGCGCACTGAACGGCATGTTCATCTCAAGGTTGAGATCATGGATCGGACAAGCGCCATCGGGGCGAATTAGTTCTTCAAATTGAAAGAGGAAAGACGATAGATCAGCGTCAGCCTGTTTTTTATTGACAGAATATTGCGCACGAAGCGCACGAGCGCTTTCATCTTTCGACTTTCCTTCCAGCGTCATCCAAGCCATAAAAGTTGCAGTTGGATTTAAGTGCATCACACTGTTGGCATTGACGATTAACGTGCCGGTGCCATCCGGGTCCACGCGCAAATGGACGCGCGTTTTTTCTTCTGTTGTTTCGCGCAGATAGTGATACAAGCCCGGCTTCAAATCCGCCGATTCTGATTTGCGATGGAACAGGTCAATAAAAAGATTCATGCGTTGCCTGTAGATATTGCTAAAGAATGTTATCTTCCACCGCCAGCACAGGCGCAGGCACAACCCGCACATGCACAAGCGCAGGCACAACCACCGCCATGAAAACTGCCGCCCGTTCTGGACGGTGGCGGAGGTGGATTCGTCACATTGGTCACGCGGCTGGTGAAATCATTGACGTTGCCAATCACTTTTTGTGAGAAAGTTTGTACACCGCCCACCATCGAGGCGGCGAAGTCCGCGCCGGGCAGAGCCGAGGAGCTTCTGCTTGATGAAGGCATAGAGGTCGAAACGGTTGAGGCTGGTGCGATGGAAGGACCGCCGCGCCAGCTTGGGTCATAGTTTCCCCACCACATGGGAACAAAGATCGGCCCGGTAAAGACGCGGCGCGTGCGATCATCGTAGTTGCGGTCGAGCATCGTCCATTCGAGCGCTTCGTTAAACATCTGGCTTTTAACTTCCGGCGTGTTCGCAGCTTCCACCTGCTGCCAGGCTTTTTCCATGATGTTCTGGTAATACTCCAAAGTTTCGCGGCGACTGAAGCCTTTCATTTTTTCGGAGACGGATTTGACAAGTTTGACCGTCATATCCTGCAACAAGTTCCGGCGCGTTTGTGGATTTGTCTCTTTGAAGGCGTTCAGGAAATTCAACTCATAATCGTACAAGCCGTCCGGGAGAGGCGAAGTGACGTTCAAAGCCAGCGGATCGCGCGTGACTACCGTGGCCGCGTTCTTCTTGACCACACCGAACAGGATCATGGTCATTACTTTATCCAACGGTTGTTCCATCAGGACGGCGGCCTCAACAGCTGTCAGCCCGCGCTTGATGCCGTGTCCTTCAATGGAGATTTTCGGCGGCAGATATTGTAGTTTGCGGCGATTGCCTGCAATGGCGCTTAACAGTGGGATGATAAAGAAGATAAAGCCAAAGAAACAGAAACACAACACATTGAAAACCGCAGTGAAGTTAATTTGCGGCAGTGTGAACGCAGGTTGTGTCAGGATACTTCCGGCTGGGACATAACTTTTGGGGAACGAAGCGCCAAATTGATATTCCGTGTAAACGTTGGCGTTCGGATTATTCCATGTATATGTGATGTGATTGTTCTGATCGAGTCCGGCTTGCGGTTGCGAAGGGAATCCCGATGGCGAACTGTGCCATTTCGGTTCCTGAGTTTGAACGCCGGGTGGCAGATGAAAGATCACGGTGAGATCTGTGGAGCCTTGGACATATTGACTGCCAAAATAAGTCGGCGCGAAGTCCGCGCTCGCGTAACTGTTATCCTGGCTGTCTTCATACAGAACGTTGGCGATCTTTCCCACATAAACATGAACGGTTCCACTGGCGCCCGGTTGAATGGCATGCGATCCCAAAACCACTGAGAAGCCCGTGCCGCTGCCTTGATAATCGCTTGTTGAGGTTTCCACGGAGTTGCCATTGACATCGGCTTGCACCGTGTTCATGTACACATCGGTATTTGGCATGCCGACATCTACAAAATCAATCACATGCGCGCCGGGCTGATTTTCAAAGTTCCATGTGTAGTCGAGGCTCAGCGTGCCATCCTGATTCCAGAAGACTTGCACCACTTCCTTGCTCACGCTGAAGGAATAATCCGATTGCGCGGAAACGTTGACGGTCACGCTCAACAGGAGAATGAGAGCCAGAAGGATCGCGAGTTTTTGTTTCATGCCAATGACCTTTCCATGCCGAATTGAGTTCGGCCTAAAAGTCCAAGCTTCCTTACCACTTTGGTTCTTCAGTTAATTGATAGGTTGTTCCGCAAAACGGACATTCCACCGTGGGAGCGCCGGCGATCATTTTGATGTTGTCGGCTTTCAATGCGCCGCCGCAGTTGCGACAAGTCATCTGCTCGATCTTGGTTTCACCGGGCAAATCCACCTTCATGGTCACTTGCTGGATGACTTCATTCTTTTGCCCGCGCATGGCGAAGTAGACGAGTCCTGCGCCGCCGATCAGGAACAGCGCGCCGACGAGGCCGAATCCCAGCCCAAAGGCCAGCCAGTTCGAACTGCCCTGTGTAGAGGTGGAACCGATCACGCTCAAAACCCCATAACCGAATAAGCATACGCCGATCACAAAAAATATCCCCGCGCCGACATAGAGCAAAGTTTTACTCATGGAAATCGATCTCCTCGGTGTTGGTGTTGTTATGTCCGAAGCACGCTGCTTCTCGACGAATCATCATTTTTATATACGGTGAGTCTAGCATTCTCGTTGTTCGGTAACAATTGACATTTGTCGTGAAATCATCCTGTATATGTCCGATTCCGGCCGCGTAGGATTTGGTCTTATACTTGATGAAAACTAGCCAAAAAGTCACAAAGACGCGGAAAATGATTCTTGTGACGCGATAGGTGAAGCGATGAGCATTCAGGAACAATACAATCGGTGGAAAGAATCCACGCTCAAGAGATCGTTGGACAAATTCAAAGAGCGGAGAGAGCGATTCGAGACCTCCTCCGGCATCGAGATTCCGCGTGTGGCGATGCCCTGGCGAGAGGACCTCGCCCCTACAGATGAATCCTATTTGGAGAAATTGGGATTCCCCGGCGAATATCCGTTCACGCGCGGAGTCCAACCAACGATGTATCGTTCGCGCTTTTGGACGATGCGCCAGTACGCGGGGTTTGCCACGGCGGAAGAGACGAACAAGCGCTATCGTTTTTTGCTCGATCACGGACAAACCGGTTTGAGCGTCGCGTTCGATTTGCCGACTCAGATCGGTTACGACGCCGACGATCCGATTGCCGCGGGCGAAGTGGGGAAGGTGGGCGTTTCGATTTCGTCCATTCACGATATGGAGCAGTTGTTCGATCAAATCCCGCTTGAGCAGGTTTCCACTTCGATGACGATCAACGCGCCCGCGGGTGTGCTGTTGGCGATGTATATCGCGGTGGCCAAGAAGCAGGGCGCGGACGTGAAGAAGCTGCGCGGCACGATTCAAAATGACATCCTCAAAGAATACGTAGCGCGCGGGACGTATATTTATCCGCCTGAGCCGTCGATGCGACTCATCACGGACATCTTTTCGTATTGCGCGCAAGAAGTGCCGAACTGGAATACGATCTCGGTTTCGGGCTATCACATTCGCGAAGCCGGTTCGACCGCGGTGCAGGAAGTAGCTTTCACGTTGATCAACGGAATCGCGTACATCGAAGCCGCCCTGAAAGCGGGTCTCGCTGTGGACGATTTTGCCTCGCAAGTTTCGTTCTTCTTCAACGCGCACAATAACTTTTTGGAAGAAGTTGCCAAGTTCCGCGCCGCGCGTCGCTTGTGGGCGAAGATTATGCGCGAACGCTTCAAAGCGCAGAAGCCTGCTTCATGGCAATTGCGTTTCCATACACAGACCGCGGGCTCGACTCTCACCGCGCAGCAACCGGAAAATAACGTGGTGCGCGTGACGATGCAGGCACTCTCCGCGGTGCTCGGCGGGACACAATCCCTGCATACGAATTCGATGGATGAAGCCTTGTG
>DATKNJ010000246.1:0-2761 GCA_035541395.1 Anaerolineales bacterium | reverse complement strand
CGCAGTAGCTGTCTTCGATCACGGGGACGCGCCCGCGGGTATCTCAGACCGCAAATTTCGATTCGATTATTTGGATGAACGCATCAAAGCCAAGAATTCGCTGGCGGCTTTTGCTTATCTTGCAAATGAAATTCCGCCGATTATGACTCGCTTGCAATCAGTCGCAGACTCTGCCAACGACTTGAATTGTCCATTGGTCGTGATGGATACCGCGCCCGCCGCGGTACTCGGCGCGACGTTTGATCCAATCGTTGCCAAGCGCGCACGCAAGATCATCGTCAATGTTGGGAATTTCCACGCGTTGGCCTTTCGACTTGGAATAAAAGGAATCGAAGGAGTCTTCGAACATCACACCGGCGAGATCGATTTGCAAAAACTTGAATGGCTTTTGCGAAGGTTAGCCGATGGTTTGCTCAGAAACGAAGATGTGTTCAATGACAAAGGTCACGGCGCGTTGATGTATTCACAAGAGAAATTTGAATTCGGCAAAGATGATTTTGATGTGGTGGTAACCGGGCCGAGGAGATCGATTTTCGTAGGGGCGACTGGTCAGTCGCCCCTACGGCCATATTTCGCAACGCCTTTCGGTGACATGATGATCGCGGGTTGTTTCGGTCTACTGGCGGCCACAGCGGAGGTGTTACCCGATTTAGCGGGACCCATTTATGGGTCGTTGCGCGAAGCGGATGAGCGCGGACGCGGCGTCGCGCCGTGGGACAATCCAGATTGAAGGAGTCAGGTCATGAATCAACATCTGCATCTGGTTACATTGGGAGTGAGGGATTTGGAAGCCTCCAGAAAATTCTATACAAAAATCCTTGGCTGGAAACCATCTACAGCAAGCAGTGAAGCCATTGTTTTCATTCAAACCGGTGGAGTTGTATTGGCGCTCTTTCCGCGCGATGAATTGGCGAAGGATGCGCTGGTCGCTTCGGAGGGTTCTGGTTTTTCAGGCTTCACGCTGGCGCACAACACCAACAGCAAAGCAGAAGTGGATGAGATTATCCGCGATTTGAAATCGAAAGGCGTGAAAATTTTGAAGGAACCGCAAGCAATGTTCTGGGGCGGGTACAGTTCCTATTTTGCTGACCCCGATGGCTATTGTTGGGAAGTGGCGTACAATCCGGATTTCCCATTCGATGAAAACGAGAATCTAAAATTGGATTGATCAATTCAGGCCGGGCGCTAAATCAGATAACTGCACATCAGCGATTTTCTCTCGCACAACATCTGCTGACTGCAACTGCTCGGCAGGCAACGTATGTGCGACACCAACGCTGCGCATGCCGGCAGTTTTAGCAGCCTGAATGCCATTCGCTGCAACTTCCACAACTACACACTCGATAGCTCTCACACCCAGAGTCCGCGCCGCGAGCAGAAAGATATCCGGCGCGGGCTTTTTGCGCTTGACCATTTCGCCGCTGATGACTGCGTCCCAGGCTTCAACCGGCATGTCGATCTTCTGCAAGTTGGCAAGTACTTTGATTCGATCCGCACTGGAAGCTACGGCCAAACGCAGACCTGCTTTGCGACAATTGCGAATCAACTCCCTGACGCCGGGAAAAGGCTCAAGCTTCGAACCAATCATCTCAAGATAAATTTCATACGTTCTTTGTTTCCCTGCGGCAGCGTCGAATGGGAAATGATATTTCTCGGCCACGCCACCGACATAGCGTTCCTCTCCTGTTCCCACAAAAGGTAGGAAGTCATCCGGTTGGACAGTTAGTCCTTTTTCTTTAAACATGGCAATGGCCGCAGCATTGATGAACGGTTCGGAATCGGTTAGAACGCCATCCATATCAAAGATAACTGCGTGAATATTGGAAGTCATAATCTGGTTTTCTGTTTCAAAGCGATTTCGTAGGAACGATTGAGCAGGATGATAGCTTTTTCCACATCGCCACCTTCACGAAGATAAAAACTGACCCAGCCTGTCTCAGGCAGGATATGATGCGGTTGAGCTTTTCCCGCTGCAACGATCTCATCTCGGACTTTTTTCGGAAAGGGAATATCCACGAGGTAATCGCCATGAATGTGACCGATCTCGCGTGCGCCGATCTTGAACTCCGTGCCGCCGAAGCGATGCGGATGGGTTTCGATCCCTTCCCACGTGAGCAGAGTTTCTACAATTTGTTTGGATGCGCCGCGAAGGGGCATATAAGTCTCCATGTCACTCTGAGGGAGCGTATTCTTCGCGACCGAAGAGTCTCTACCAATGTACAAGGGATTCTTCGCTTCGCTCAAAGTGACATAGTAGAGAACGCATGGAGGAAGGTACTTCTTACAAAACGATGGAATATAATGCAGAAACAATTTCAATCATGGTAGGGCGAGTGGACCTCGCCCCTACATGAATCAAGGAGATTACAACTACATGTGCGGAATTTTCGGCTATGTTACCGGTAAAGAAGAAAATTTAGGACCTTTATTGATCGATGCGGCCAAGAGATTGACCTACCGCGGCTACGACTCAGTCGGTGCGGCGACATTGAACGGAAACAAAATCGATCTGCGAAAAGACACCGGCAAAGTGGAAGAGGTATCGGTGAAATACAACTTTGCCGAGATGCGCGGACAGCGCGGCATTACGCAGTTGCGCTGGGCGACGTTCGGGGAACCATCGCAAGTTAATTCACAGCCGCATCTGGACTCGGATGGTGACATGGTCGGCGCGCACAACGGCAATGTGGTGAATAACGTCGAGTTGCGCGAGCAGTTCATCGCCGAGGGCATGACCGTCCGTTCGCAGAACGACGGAGAG
>DATKNJ010000245.1:0-4107 GCA_035541395.1 Anaerolineales bacterium | reverse complement strand
ACGACTATACGGGGTCGCCGCTGCCTTCTGTGTATATATCTTCATCATATTGCTCATTCTGACTCTAGCAACAAATGCCATTACACGAGCTACGGAGAGTTACGATGCCTAATACTGAGAAACCCTCTACCTTTGATCGTATTCGAAGGATCTTAACTGCCCGCCGCGTGACAAAATCGGGCGAACGCGGAATGTCGTTGATCTCACAGATCATCAGCCAATTGCTCCTTTTGCTGGTGGCTGCAACAGTGATCTATCCAATCCTATGGGTTGTCAGCATGTCTTTCGACCCGCGCGATATTTCGCGCCCTACCGAGCTTCGTCTGAATCCTTTCGCAGGCGGTTTATCACTTAAGGCATATCAAGATATCATCAAACAGCCTACCGCCAATCCCGTTAGCTTAGGCGAATTAATGTTCAACAGCTTCCGTCTCGCGACGTTGACTGGGATTGCATCCATTATCGTGGGTGTATTTGCTTCGTATGCGTTCTCGCGCTTACGTTTCAAGGGACGCCAGGCGCTGATGGTCGCCGTGCTAACCGTGTTGATGCTTCCATCTGTAGCCATGTTGCCCGCATTATTCGTACTGCTTAATAAGATCCAAATTACCATTGGGCACACCAGTTTCAACCTGCGCGATTCGCTCCTCGGCGTCGGATTTGCTGTTCTTTCCGGGTTATTACCCTTTGCGATTTGGAACATGAAAGGTTACCTCGACACAATTCCCAAAGAACTCGAGGAAGCCGCTTTGATCGACGGATGTACACCCAACTCAGCTTTTTTCCTCGTCACGCTTCCGCTTTCAACACCCGTTCTGGCTGTAACCTTTTTCCTGGGCTTCATGAGCACGTGGACCGAATTCACCACATCCTGGCTATTTCTCACCAATCCAAAAGATTTCACCTTGATGATGGCGCTTTACAACATGGTCGGACAATACTCAAACACAACGCCGTGGTCGCATTTCGCAGCCATGTCCATTATGATTGCCTTACCGGTCACGATAGTTTATTTATTTGTTCAACGATACTTCGTTGGCGGTCTCGCCATAGGTGGTGTGAAAGGTTAACCCTCCAGGGCGGTCGAAACAGACCGCCCTGTTTTTTCTCTGTGAACAAGATTCTCATTCTGCTTTTGGTATCTCTCGTTCTATCTGCCTGCGTTCCCGCGACGCTGCCACCCGCTCCCGTTAAAACAACGGTTTCTCCCACTCCGATTGCAGAGCAATCTCCCTGGTGGCAGAACACTGTTTTCTACGAAATCTTCGTGCGCTCATTCTATGACAGCAACGGCGATGGGATTGGTGACTTCAATGGATTAACGCAAAAGCTGGATTATCTGAATGATGGAAATCCAAACACACATACTGATCTCGGCATCACCGGAATCTGGCTGATGCCGATTCACCCGTCGCCTTCGTATCACGGCTATGATGTCACCAATTATTACACGGTCAATCCCGACTACGGCACGATGGACGATTTCAAACGATTCCTCACCGAAGCACACAGACGCGGTATTCGTGTCATCATTGATCTGGTATTGAATCACACATCCAATCAACATCCATTTTTCAAAGATGCATTAAGTAGCCCACAATCCAAATATCGCGACTGGTATCTTTTTTCAGATACAGATCAAGGCATTGGTTGGTATCCACTTCAAGGCGGAGGGTATTACTACGGCTTCTTCTGCGATTGCATGCCAGACCTGAATTATCGAAACCCGGATGTCACTGCGCAGATGGAAAATGTGGTTCGCTTTTGGCTCAACGATGTAGGCGTGGACGGATTCCGCCTGGACGCAATCAATCATCTGATCGAAGAAGGAAACAAAACTGAGAATACACCCGCCACACACGAATGGCTCAAAGGTTTTTATACGGCGTATAAAGCTGATAATCCGCAAGCATACACTGTTGGCGAAGTCTATGGCGCGGGTGCAGCTCTGGTGAAATCCTACACCGGAGATCAAATGGATCAGGCCTTCAATTTCGAAATGGCCAGCGGATTTGTGAATAGCGCACAGGGCGGTTCCAACCCAGCCGTGAACAGCGCGATGCAATTTGCTTTGCACGATATGCCAAGTTTCGACTTCGCCACATTTCTTACCAACCATGATCAAAACCGCGTAATGAGCACTTTGAATGGCAATGTGGACAAAGCCAAAGTCGCCGCCGCGCTGATGTTGACTTCGCCGGGCACACCGTTCATTTATTATGGTGAAGAGATCGGCATGTTGGGCGAGAAACCAGACGAAGATATCAGGTTGCCGATGCAATGGTCAGATGCCGCAAATGCCGGTTTCACGGCGGGCCAGCCTTGGCGTCCGCCTGAGGCGAATTATCCACAAGCGAACGTCGCAGCTGAAACAGAAAATCCCGATTCGCTGTTATCTTATTACCGAATGCTGATCGCTTTGCGCGATGAACATTCCGCGTTGCGCTCCAATCAAATCTGGTTATTTAACTCAACCAGTCCGGGCGTGTTCGCTTCATTGCGCAGCGATAGCAAAGAGAAACTGATTATTTTAGTTAACTTGAGCAGCAAGCCAATTCAAGATTACACGCTCGCCTTGTCATCATCGCCGCTGGACGGACAATATGCACTCACATCGTTATTTGGCGACGGCTCGCTTTCGACCTTGAGTTTCAATCAGGATGGAAGCATTTCGAATGCAAAACCGATGGCGGAGTTGGCGCCTTTCACAACCTATATTTTAGAGTTGACTTCCAAATAAGCGCCGCGACTCCATCTTGCACATGCCAGATGATTTCAGGCTATAATTAAAGCTTCGGAAGTTCGCCTGACGCTAAACAAGGAAACTTCCGAATATTTTTGTGACGAGGTACAGTGTATGAGCGTTCCGAGCTGGGTACAGGACTCTATCTTTTATCAAATCTTTCCCGATCGATTTGCGAAGAGCGAACGACTGGCAAAAAACGGATTGCAATTTGAGTCTTGGGATTCACCGCCTAACACACACGGCTTCAAAGGCGGCGATTTATATGGCGTTGTTGAACGGCTCGACTATTTGCAGGATTTGGGCATCACGGCTCTTTACCTGAACCCGATCTTTGCCTCCGCTTCGAATCATCGCTATCACACGTATGATTACTACAACACCGATCCGCTGCTCGGCGGCAACGATGCGTTGCGCCTTTTATTGGACGAGTCCCACAAGCGCAATATGCGCGTGATCCTGGATGGCGTTTTCAATCATGCCAGCCGAGGCTTTTGGCAATTTCATCATGTACTCGAAACAGGTGCGGCCTCGCCGTTCAAAGAATGGTTCCATTTCGATCCCGACCGTTTAATCGGCAAACGACATTGGGGTGCTTATCCAACACCTGAGGAGCAACGCGCGATTCAACATGAAGGCACGTTCAAAGCCATTGGCTATCAGGGGTGGTGGAACCTGCCCGCGCTGCCCAAATTCAACACCAACACGCCGGCCGTGCGCGAATTTCTTTTCGGCGTGGCCGAGCACTGGATTCGGTTCGGCATCGACGGCTGGCGTCTCGATGTGCCCGGTGAAATTGACGACGACTCCTTCTGGCAGGAATTCCGCCGCCGCGTACGCGCCATCAATCCAGAAGCCTATATTGTTGGCGAGATTTGGCATGAAGCACAACGCTGGCTGCAAGGCGATCAGTTCGACGCTACGATGAACTACTTACTCACAGCCGCTTCGCTTTCCTACTTCAGCGGTTCTCATCTTGACTTGAACATGGCCAACCAATCGGGCGGACTGCAAGGCCGCGTCCGCCACATGGACGGCCGCGACTTCGCGTACGAGATTGACCGTCTTTTCCATTTGTATCATCCCGAGTTCACGTACGCTCAGTTGAATCTGCTCGACAGCCACGACATGCCGCGCTTCCTTTCCTGCGCCAGCGGAGATAAAGTCTCGCTGCAATTGGCATGGCTTTTCATCCATACCTTCCCCGGCGCACCGTGCATTTATTACGGCGATGAGATTGGTCTGGATGGCGGACAGGACCCGGACTGTCGCAAGTCTTTTCCGTGGAACGATGCGCGTTGGGACACCAACCTGCTCGACTATCTAAAATCCTGCATCAAAATGCGCAAGGATCATCCTGCGCT
>DATKNJ010000244.1:0-13892 GCA_035541395.1 Anaerolineales bacterium | reverse complement strand
CGAAGCCTCCAGCAAGGCCTCTTCTCCGGAGGGAGCTTCGATGATGTCAAGTTGATGCCCCATCGTATCGAGCGTGGAATGCAAAAGGCGCAGGATGTCGCGTTGATCGTCAACCAGCAAAATTGTAGGTGCCATAGATCAAAAATCTATAACTGTGATTATATGAATTTTTCCGCGAAGTGACATGCGACAAAATGACCAGGCCGCAATTCACGGAAGGTCGGTTCTTCTTCGGAACAAATTTTGTCAGCAATCGGGCAGCGCGGATGGAAACGGCAGCCTTTCGGCGGATTCAACGGGCTGGGCACATCGCCTTTGAGAATCGTGCGTTTGCGTTTGAGTTTCGGATTCGGCACCGGAATGGCCGACATCAATGCCTGTGTATATGGATGCAATGGCAGGCGATAGAGTTCCTCGCGCGTCGTCAGCTCCACCATCTTGCCGAGGTACATTACTGCTACGCGATCGGAAATATGTTCGACCACACTCAGGTTGTGCGCTACGAAAAGATATGTGAGGCCAAATTCTTTTTGCAAATCGCGCAGGATATTCAAAACCTGCGACTGGATGGAAACGTCCAACGCGGACACCGGCTCATCGCAGACAATGAACTTCGGGCGCAACGCCAAAGCGCGTGCGATACCGATGCGCTGGCGCTGTCCGCCGGAAAACTCATGCGGATAACGGCGGGCATGATAATCTTCCAGCCCAACTTTCTTTAACGTATCAAGCATGATCTCGAAACGCTCTTTCGGCGTTCCGATCTTATGGATGTGCAATCCTTCCATCACTGACTCGCCGATGGGCACGCGCGGAT
The DNA here is from genome assembly GCA_035541395.1 of Anaerolineales bacterium. GTDB lineage: Bacteria > Chloroflexota > Anaerolineae > Anaerolineales > Villigracilaceae > JACPVF01. The sequence goes on along the minus strand of DATKNJ010000244.1, from coordinate 13,075 downwards.
CAAGTGAAGCGTACGGATCCTGGAAAATGATCTGCATATCGCGGCGGACTTCCTTCAATTCCCTGCCGCGTAATGTGAGCACATCTTTTCCATCGAACTGCACGGACCCGGCAGTTGGTTCGATCAACCTCAGCATGGATCGTCCAACGGTTGTCTTTCCACAACCCGATTCGCCCACGAGACCGAGCGTCTCGCCCTTCTTTACCGTGAAACTGACATCGTCCACGGCCTTTACCCAATTGACAACGCGCTGCATCAATCCCGCGCGCACCGGGAAATATTTCACCAAATGTCCAACTTGGACCAAGTCCTGATTTGCGCCGTTCTGTGTTGTATCCGTCATCATCGTATTCTCCACGGCGACTTAACGCGCTTTCAATGGGGCCACATGGCCCTGTTCTTCGGAATTTTCATACAGCCAGCAACGCACCGTATGATTCGGTCTCACTTCTTCCAAATCCGGTTTGACATCGGTACAAATCTTTAAGCCAAATTTCTCGCGCGCCGCACAGCGCGGCGCAAAGCGACAGCCGGGCGGCAGGTTGACCAGGTTCGGCACTGAACCGGGGATCACATCCAGACGTTCTTTGATCTCACCGAGCACTGGGATCGAACCGATTAATCCCTGCGTATACGGATGAAGCGGCTGTTCAAACAACGAGTTGACATCCGTCTGCTCGACGATTTCACCCGCGTACATCACGGCTACGCGTTCGGCCATTTCCGCGATCACGCCCAAATCGTGCGTGATCAAAATGACCGAGGTGTTCATCTGCTCACGCATCTCGCGCATCAGATCGAGAATCTGCGCTTGAATGGTGACGTCCAACGCAGTTGTCGGTTCATCCGCGATCAGTACTTCGGGCACACAAGCCAGCGCCATGGCAATCATCACACGCTGGGCCATACCGCCCGAAAGTTCATGCGGATAGGATTCAGCGCGGCGTTCCGCATCAGGAATGCCGACCATCTTCAGAAGCTCGACCGCGCGTGCGCGTCCGGCTTCCTTGCCGAAATCCTGGTGGATATTTAACACTTCTGCAATTTGATCGTTGACTTTGAAAACAGGATTGAGTGCAGTCTGCGGCTGTTGGAAAATCATCGAGATGCGGTTGCCGCGCACCTTCATCATTTCGTTCTCTGGCAACTCCAACAAATTCACGCCATCCAGCAAAATTTCACCCTCTAAGATTTTACCGGGCGGTGCGATCAAGCGCATGACCGAAAGAGAAGTGACGCTCTTGCCGCAACCTGATTCGCCCACCAATCCCAAAACTTCGCCGGGATACACTTCAAGGTTCACCCCATCCACTGCGCGCACCACGCCATCTTCCGTATAAAAAAATGTTTTTAAATTCTTAACTTCCAACAAAGGCTTTTTATCAGTCTGAGGCACGGGCAACTCCTGAAAAGGAATATCTGATTATAACTTCTTCTTTCGATAATCTCGATTCTTATCGCGATGGAATCGCCAGCGACGGCGCGCCGTACAAACCGGAGATTCCATCCAAAACGGTCTGGAACGGATAACGAACATTACGATACGCGTCGTACATCACATCTTCATAAAGTGGGATGAACGGCAAGTCTGACATCAACACCGTTTGGACATCGAAAGCGGACTTCTGTGAAGTTGCGAGGTCAGCTGTCGAATTCATCGCCTCACACGCGGACTTGAGCTTGTCTCCGTTATACATAAACGGACTCGGCGACTGGAACCATCCACACAGATAACCGGGATACTCGCTCAGCCGCCAGCCAAGGATCGCCATATCATAATCACCGCTGCTGTACACTGCATAATGGATGCTTTCAGAGTCGGTCAATTGTTCGGTCAGCGGGATGCCGAGCAGTTGAGCCTGCTTCTCGATATAATCCGCAGCCGCGGCGCGCAGCGGATCCATATCTTTGGTTGGCGCCAGCAGTGTAATGGAAGGGAACGCCACGCCGCCGGGCAGAGCGAGTCCCTTGCCGGGTTGATCGATGGTCGGTTCGTGAGTCCAACTATAGCCCGCGGCTTTGAGCATGTCCACAGTTTTTTGCAAACGCGAGCCCATATCCATGCCGGAACATAAACTGTGCGCGTCCGGGTTTAGCCAACTAGTGTTAGCGGGTAACACAAAAGAGTCCAGCGGCGCAGCCTTCTTCTGCAAAGAATTATCCACCAGAGTCTGGCGGTCTATCACACAATCCAAAGCACGATGTAAAATAGGATCAACCAGTTCAACACGCTTTTGATTGAAAACCAAAAAACGCGCACTGCTGGTCGAGCTTGTTACCACCGATTGAGTATCCGTTCCAGACGAAAGGCCATTTTGATTAAGAACCGCATTTACATCGCCGCCTTGCAGCGCAGCCATCGCAGACTTTTCATCGGAAAAAATTTGATACACGACTTGATCGTAATTCGGTTTTTCAAACGGATATGCAGAATCGACTTTACTCATAAGCGTATTTCCACTTTGAGCCGCGCGCAGGAACGGACCAAATGTCGGTTCACCATCATCTTTGAGCGCGAAGAGCGCAGCGCGTGCTGCGGAAAGATCAGCATTATATTCATCGGTTAATTTGCCCAGCTTGGTGTCCAGCGAGTTCAATTGATCCTGGTTTTTACCGATCTTTAAGTTCAGGTCGCTGTAATCTTTCGAGGTTGGATCGAGCTTCAAGAGCTGGGCATCCCACTCATTGATATCGGCCTGCAATTGATTCGCGTCCACTTGAGTCTGCGCCATGGAGTCGATCAAATCCGTTTTCGGAAGCAGGTTGTCTGCATCGGCCAACTTGGATTCCCAAAACGACTGGCTCACAATCGGGCCTTGCAGCGCGCCATATTCCCAATCGCCCACTGTAAACGGAGACTTGAAGAAAAACCTGACTGTCGAGTTATCCACTGCTTCCGCGTGATCGAGAATGTTTGGGTTGTAAACCGATTCCCAATCGAGGCCGAGACGATAGTTCAACGCGGTTGTAACAGTGAACGCCACATCCTGTGCAGTGATGGGCGAACCGTCGCTCCATTTCAAACCGGATTTAAGTTTTACCGTTGAAACGTAGAACACTCCATCGGTTGTCACAGCGGACGGCGTCCCGTCGGCAAGATAAGACCCAAATTTGCGATCGGGAATCGAGAGACGATACAGGCTTGGATATAAATTCGAGCGCAACACATAGTTGGCATAGCTTGCGCCGCTGTCATCGAATAAAGACCAAACGTTGACATCCGTTGGCTCGCCAACCAACGCGAATCGAATCTCAGGCGCGTGCGAAATGACAGTGGGCGTCGCGGCGGCTTCAGGCGAGGATGCCATTGCAGTCGCGGGAGCAGGCGTAGGTCCAGAACATGACGCGAGGAACAGCGTCATTAAGATTGCACTAAAGAAGAAATGTCGCATTAGTTTTTGCAGGCTGATCCGTAATCAAAAGCCTCGATATTCCACATCGGGTTGGCGGAAGGGTCGAGGTCAAAGTGGCAGAAATCAGGACGCGAGGCCGCGACCTGTAAACGGAAATAAAGCGGAATGGCGGGAAGGTCATTGGAGAAGATCGTTTGCGTTTGATGATAAGACGCGGCGTACGAAGCTTCATCCGGCAGAGAGGCTTGTGCGGCTGCGCAAGCCGCGTCGAAATCGGGATTCGAATAGCCGGTGATGTTCGTGCCAATCCAATGATTCTTGGCATTTGGGGTTTGCGCCGTGGTGAACCAATCACAGGGCGGCTCGCTGCCATCTACACCCATTGCATATTCGATCAGGTCGAAGCGGCGACCAAAGAGCAGGCCTTCAGGGCCAGGCGCGTATAAATCGTTCTGTGAAAAATATTGAACATTGACTCCGATCCCGCATTGGGCGAGGGATTGCGTGAGGATGTCCGTAACTTGTCGGCGTTGTGTGGCGGAGGTGGTGTAATAGTTCAACATAAGAGGCGTGCCCGCCGGAACATTCTTGACTGAAACTGCCTGGAGCGGTGTGGATGGATTGCCATCCGTATCTTTCCAGCCTGCATCTTCGAGCAACTTTATTCCAACCGACGGATTGAAATCATAAATTGCAGCGCCTTCTTCATAAAGCGGATGATCTGTTGGAAGATATGTGTTCGGCACACTGGTAAGACCGAAGAGAACTGTGTCCACCACTTTCTTGCGGTCGAGACAATAAGCAATGGCCTGACGCGTGCGTACATCGCCGAAAATATCCGGCCGATCTTTGGCATAAACTGGATCGTAGCCATCATCATACGAAGCAGGTTTGATCCCAAGGCCAAGCCATTCGATGGTCATGCCGGTTGAGACCGAGGCTTTGAGCTGTCCGCTTTGCTGCATTTGTTGAAGGAGATCGGTCTGGCTATCAAGATGAAGCGTGGGATCGAGCACATCACAGCGGCCCGCGGCCAATTCGGAGATGGCCGAGTTCGGGTCCGCGATGAAGCGGAACGTCAGCGTATCGAACTTCGGATATCCCTCGGAGATGCGGAAATAGTTCGGGTTCTTAGTCAATGTAATGTGATCCTGCGGCAGCCATTCCTGAATCACATATGGGCCCCAACCCATCGGCGTGCGCGCGGCAATGTCGGTCTTCAGCAAGTCAGATGCGCTGAACTCGCCCCAGATATGTTTCGGCGCGGGAGTCCAGAAGTTCGTGAAATAGGTTGGATCAATGAAACCGGGTTTGCCCCACCATTGCACTGTAGTGGCATCGGCGGCTTCGTAAGTTTGCGTGCGATCGATTAGATATGTGGAACCCGGTGAAGCTGGATCGGAGGCGAGCTTGTATCCGTACACAGAATCATCAGCAGTGAGAGGCGTGCCGTCTGCCCATGTAATATCGGGACGCAGCCGGAAGGTCACCACCATTTGATCCATTTGAAGCGTACTCGAACCATCATACGTAATCGTGCAGTCATCTCCGCGGCAGCCCGCGGGATGAACTTTTGTTCCCGTTATAAGTGAGACCAGATTCCCCGTCGCGTCCACCACCTGATCGCCAGCTTTGACCGTTACTTGAGAAATCTGTGCATCGCCGTTGGCAAACGATGGCAACTGAGTCAAAATAACCGGCTGGTATACATAATCGACATTATCGATCGGGCCATCGTCTACTGCGGCCAACACACTGCGCGCGGCCGCGTTCAGTTGGCCGAACGGATACAACGTATTCGGCTCCTCGCCCAGACAAACCGTGAGCGTACGCGGCGATGGCGTGGGAGTTGGCTGAGGCGGCACCGTGGCCGCCGGAGTGGAAGTCGGTTCCGCAGAAACAGCGGGAAGTCCGCAAGCCGTGAGGGCCAGCGATAACGTCAACAGGACGAACAGACTCTTACGAAGCATCATGGCGCAGTCCCTTCTCTCAAAAGCGGTGCGCCCATTATACAGTCAAGCCGTGTTCTGCGGATTAGTGCATTATGAAGATCGTTTTCGGGAAAAGAAGAAGATCAATGACAGAATTGCGAGAAGAAGAACTCCGCCCGCGAGGAACGGCCACGGGATGCTGACTGTCGACGAAGGTGGAGTCGGCAGAGGTGTAGGAGCCGCTTCCCCCGCGCCGACCCGAACCTGGGCCGCATTGGACGAGTTGAGTTCCGCCCGTGCGTCCCACAGTCCATTCTGTCTTAATAGGAAAGCTGTCACTTGCCAATATTGTTCATCTGTGAGGCTGCCCGGTTTCCAGAAGGGCATGGCCGCGGCAATAAAGCCATGCAAATTGGCGGCGGTTTGAAACTTCTGTAATGTGCCCGGCCCAATTAAAGCCGGAATGGTAGTGGGAATGGTAAAACCATTGGTATATGGGCGTTTGCCATGACAGCCCGAGTTCCAGCAATTTTGATCTTCAGGCGGATACAACTGCCGAAATTCATCCGTGAGTCCCTGGCCGCGGTCGCCGTGACACGGCATGCAGGATAGCCAATAGACCTGCGCGCCATGATCCGCCTGAGAAGGCACCGCGGGCATTGTGGGTTCGGCGAGGCGGTCAATGGTAGGAGTCGCTTCAACTTGCGGCTCGCTATTGACCGCGATGCCTGTATCGAAAAATAGCGCTGCCATGAGCAGCGCTATTCCCAGTGAAGTTAGAATGAGTCTGAAAAATATTTTTTGTTGCACAGGGTCAGGATTTGCCGCGCATGCGCGGGTCGAGCACATCGCGCAGCGCATCGCCGACCAGATTCCAACCCATCACAAACAATACCAGAGTCAAACCCGGCCAAACGATAATATACCAATAAGTGTTCAGACTAGTGATCCAGTTGCGGGCAAAGGAAAGCACCTGGCCCCAATCAGCGTAGCCAACGTCCACACCGATGCCAAGAAAAGACAACGCAGCAAAACTAAGCGTGACATCGCCAATGGCCAGGGAAGCCAACACCAGCGTGGGGAAGATGGCGTTCGGAATGATGTGACGGAAAAGGATGCTGCCATCTTTGACGCCAATGACTTTGGCCGCCATGATATAGTCACGCTCTTTGATGGACAGGATATCGCCGCGAATCACGCGCGCGTATCCCATCCAGCCAAAGGCGATGAGGGCAATCATCGATGGAATCACGCTCCTACCCATTTTTGGCACCAACACCGCAGCCAGAATAAGCGCGGCTAATAGGAATGGCAATGTCAAAAATACATCCACGATACGCATCAGGATGTTGTCAATGGCACCGCCATAATATGCGGAAACAGATCCAACAAGCACACCGATCAAAAAGGTAGTGAAAGTAACAATCAGGCCGGTCCTGAAAGCTGTGCGAGTACCCCAAATCACACCGTAGTAAATATCATACTGGCCTTCGGATGTGCCCAGAATATGAAACCATTTATCAGTATGAAATATTGCATTCCACCAAAACGGAAGCGGAGGCTGACGGGATTTCCATTCGGAGCCCATGGGGCGCGGAGGGGAACTAAAACCATCGCGCGGAATTTTATACGGATCACCGGTAGCTGTCAGCGGTGGAGCAAGCACCGGCGCAGCCAGCGCGATGATCACAAAGAGCGCAATCAAAATAAAACCAAGAATGGAGGCCGGCGTTTTAAGCAGGCCGGTCACAATCCGATAATTCTCGGGACCCAGTAACCGCTCAAACCATCCGATTTCACGAAGCGGGATCGCATCGCTTAAGACTCCGTTGTCGCCAGCAGCTGTCGTCATAATAAAACTCCTTTCAGCCTAGGACAAACGAACACGAGGGTCAATGTAAGCATACATCACATCAACTGCCAAATTCGCAAGAATAAGGATCATTCCGTTGAAGATCGCAAAACCCAGCACTGTGATCACATCCAGTTGGGCTGCCGCAACCGCCGCCGCAGAACCAATGCCCGGATAATTGAAGACGGTTTCAGTAATCACCACGCCGCCCAGCAGCCCAACGACCTGGAAGCCTGCCAATGTAACCACAGGAATCATCGCATTCGGGCGAGCGTGTTTATTGACCACAGCGCTTTCAGGCAAACCCTTGGCGCGAGCAGTTGTGACATAATCCTGACGAAGCGTTTCCAGCATGGAAGAGCGCGTCACGCGCACAAAGGTTGCCCAACTGATATAGGAGAGCGTAATGATCGGGAGGATCATGTGCTTCAAAGCATCCCAAAAAATATCGAAGCGCCCATTCAACAAACTATCAATGGTCAGCAAAGATGTATAGTGGTGAAAGTTGCTGGAAAGCACAACGGAATTCGCCCAATCGGAAAGGCGGCCTGGCGGAAGCCATTTTAGATTCGCGTAAAAGATCATCAGCACCAGCAGACCAAACACAAAGGTCGGGAAAGAAGTTCCCACGATGCTGAAGATACGGGCAGCCTGATCAATAAAACCATTTTGATGAACAGCTGCCTGCACACCCATCCAAATTCCAACAAGGATCAACGGGGCTACAGTCCAAAGAGCCAGATCGACTGTGTTAGGAAAACGCTGTTTGATGATATCAGCGACCGGTTCCGAGGCGGTGCGGGAATATCCAAAATCACCGAACAGGATGCCACCGACGCGTTCGCCCGTGGCGGGATTGATTGTGCCGGTCAACCATTTGTAATATTGCACATACAACGGTTTATCCAAGCCATACTGGCGGATGATTCCATCCAATGCATTGGCATTCTTCGGTACATCACGGACATATAGTGCCGTCCGCTCCACCGGGCTCAGGAACTGGAGCATACCAAAAATCAGTATAGTTACTCCAAACAGGAGCACCGGCATTAACAAAAGGCGGCGAATTACATAGGTAACCATGCTACCTCCATAACACTAATTACTCTATCATCGAAGGACAATTTTGTCATCCGAGTTGCCGTCAAGTCGCCTTAGCGACAACTCGCAGAACAAGATGAACAGGTGGACGAGTGGGAGCCTGTATACACAGGCTCCCACCATAGAACACTATATCTATTTCAGGCACTAATCCTTGGTAATGCCATAGAAGTAAATATCTGGGAAGATCGGGTTACGCACAAGGCCGTGCACCCAGCGTTGCTGATAACCATGTCCAGTCGCGAACGACAGGATAATGTCTGGGGCGGCATCGTACACAGCCTGATTCAACTGCTGATAGACAGCATCGCGGGCGGAAGGATCGGACAAGCCCACACCCTGATTGATCAGGTCTTTGAACTTCGCTTGCAGATCAGCGGGCAGGTTCTGGCGCAAGCCGTAGGTACCGATCAGGTACGGGACATACCAGTCATGCGGATCGTGAATATCTTCGAGCCAGCCGCTGATGAACATCGGCAGGGTCTTGGCGCGTTGGGCAGCCAAGAAGGAAGGCCACGGCAGACCAACGGTATCGATCAGGAACTTGTCATTGACCGAACCAATGTTCGCAGCCAAGATTTCGGCGACTTTCTGGCGGGTGGTGTTGCCCTGGTTGTAGACTGCCGACATGCGGAAGCCAACATCCCACAGGGATTTGCCATCAGCCGACTTCCAAGTGGAGGCCTGGAATGCAGCTTTGCATTTGTCGAGATCGAACGTATAGTGCGGCGCGTTGTCACTGTAGCCGGGCATACCGGGCAGCGGGATCGCGGTCGACTGGACGGCCTCGCCCTGGAATACATCGTTATTGAAGGTATCCCAGTCAAAGCAGTAGTTGAAGGCCTGGCGGATATTTATATCAGAGAAGAAATCTGGTGGAATGCCGTTTCCATCCAACTTGCCGGAACCGATGTATGGATTGGCGTTATCGGAATCGGAAATGTTGAAGTTCATGAAAACATCGGTGCGCAGCAAACCTGGCTGACCAATGAAGAGAGCCAAAGGCTGACCATTGGGGGTTTCGCCGGAAGCGCAGACTTTCCACTTGGCAGCGCCGGTCTGTGAAGCATCATAACCGCATACGTCCTGCAGGGGTCCAAATGATCCAGATGAGTTATCGTACACACTGATCTGACCAACCATCGGGTCAACCTGAGCGCGGTTCTCGGGCGGGACGACCACGAGATCCGCATCACCAGCCTGTAGCATGGAGAAGCGGGTGCCCCATTCATTGACGTTCTTGATGTTGACTGTCTTCAACGCGGCGGGGCCGCTGGGGCCACCATCGTAAGCCGGCGTTGTGCGCCAATAAGCATCGTTGCGGGTGAGGACAATTTCCTGGCCAGGGGTCCAGTGATCGAGCTTGAAGGGGCCAGTGCCGTTCTCAAGCTTGGTCAGGGGATCATCAGCAGAGGAAATGCCATACCACTTCTGCCACGTATCGCAGGAGCCATCCCAACCACCGTTGGAGGCAACCCACTTCTGATCCATCACGGCAGCCCAAGTTTGAGCCATGTTAGCCATTAATGGACCCCACGGCTGAATCAAGTGGAATGTGACGGTGTTGGCAGAATCATCAGCCACGATTTGGGATTGAACGCGCTCGCAGACGGCTTTCAAAATAGCCGGGTCGCTCTTGCTCAAAGTCGCGTTGTCATCCTCAAGGCTGCCGGTGATCTTGCTGGTGTCCAACGGGCCCTTCGAGACATCGATGGCTGTTGGATCTTTGGCAGCATTGGCGAATTCAACCACATCAGCAATATCGGAAACACCGGTGCCGAAGAAGGCTTCATAGAGTAACCACTGAGGCGAGGCCGTACCACCCTGCAGCAAACCGCGCTGGAAGGTATAAGCCGCGTCGCTGGCGGTCATCGCATCGCCATTGTGGAACTTGACGCCGGACTGCAACGTGAAGACGTAGTCCTTGCCATCTGAAGAGATCGTCCAGGAGCTGGCAAGATTCGGGGTGAATTTACCAGGCTGACTCCCATCATAGAAAAGCAAGGAGTCGTAGGTGTTTTGGATTACCGAAGCGCCAGCCGTTTCATAGTCCAGAGCTGGATCAAGGGTATCAGGATCACCAAAGGAAACCTCAGTAAAGGTTGTTGGATCCTTCGATTTGAATGTAGGACCTGCTGGAGCTTGAGTCGCGGCAGGAGCCGAAGTAGCGGCGGAAGCAGGGGCACTCGTCGCGGCCGGGGTCGCTGTCGTACCACAAGCTGTGATCAGCATACTGGCAACTACGAGCACGCTGAATACTACAAACATTTTACGCATAGTTCTTCTCCTCTCACAGAAGTTTTAAACAGTTGATAGAGTGACATATGTACAAAACTTATCTAGTTTTCTCTAAACGCAGTCACCTCCTTCCGGGTATATCTAGTTTAGGGATTTCTCAGCAAAGTGACAGGCCACAAAATGACCCGGCTTAATCTCACGAAATTCAGGACGTTGTTCGGCGCAAATTTTATCTGCGATAGGGCAGCGTGTTCGGAATCTGCAGCCTGATGGCGGGTTAGCTGGTGAGGGAACATCGCCTTCGAGAATGACACGATTTCGCTTGGCATCCGCCACCGGGTCTGGCACAGGAACCGCAGAAAGCAAAGCCTGGGTATAAGGATGAAGAGGGGTGTGATACAACTCATCCCGAACTGCCAGTTCAACAATCACGCCGAGATACATAACTGCTACGCGCTTACTGATATGCCGTACCATGGAAAGGTCATGAGCAATGAAAAGATACGTCAAGTTGAACTGTTCCTGCAGCTCCTCCAACAAGTTAACGACCTGCGCCTGAATCGAAACATCCAATGCAGAGATCGGTTCGTCGCAAACAATGAACGATGGCTGAAGGGAAAGGGCACGCGCAATACCAATGCGCTGGCGTTGGCCACCAGAAAATTCGTGTGGGTAACGATTAGCAAAAGCCGGATTCAGTTTCACGAGTTCGAGCAAATGTTGGACGCGTTCCTGGATCTCCTTGCCGGTCGCAGCGTTGTGAACCATCAAGGGCTCGCCGACGATCTGTTCCACCGTCATGCGCGGATTTAGGCTGGCATACGGATCTTGAAAAATCATCTGCATTTTGCGGCGCATCTTGCGCAAATCTTCGCCGTGAAGCTTGACCAAGTCCACTCCCTCGAAGTGAACATCGCCAGCAGTAGGTTTGTAAAGCTGCAGAATTGTGCGCCCGGTGGTGGACTTACCACACCCGGATTCGCCAACCAAGCCCAAAGTCTCGCCTCGTTTGACCCCAAAGCTGACCCCGTCTACCGCGCGTACCGCACCCACCTGGCGTTGAAACACGCCACGGTAGATGGGAAAGTGCATTTTCAAATCTTCGACTTCTAGGAGAACTTCTTCTTTATTCGTAGTCATGAACGCGGTCTCCCGGTTTTGGTATCCACCCAGCAGGCTACGCGATGCTCCAAAGCCACCGGTTCAAGCATGGGATTCTCTTTCCAACAACGTTCCATCACCCACTTGCAACGCGGCGCAAACGGGCAGGCAGATGGCTTGCTATACAATACCGGCGGGGAACCCTCGATCGATTCGAGACGCGTATGGTCTTTTTCATCCACTCGCGGAAGACTGCGCATCAACCCAATGGTATAGGGATGTGTGGGATTCGCAAATAATTCCTTGACAGGAGCCTCTTCGATAATAAAGCCCCCGTACATCACAATGACACGTTGGGCCAAACCAGCCACCACGCCCAGATCATGTGTAATCCAAATAATGGCCATGCCCAGTTCGTCGCGCAAACGCTTGACCAAATCCATAATCTGGGCCTGAATCGTAACGTCCAACGCGGTGGTAGGTTCATCTGCAATCAGAATCTGCGGACTGCAGGAAAGCGCCATCGCGATCATCACACGTTGACGCATGCCACCCGAAAATTGATGAGGAAAGTCTTTCAAACGATCTTTGGCGTTCGGGATTCCCACCATCGCCAATAATTCTGCAGAGCGTTCCTGAGCCTGCTTCCTATTCATGCCTACATGGAGCATAAGCGGCTCTTCCAACTGACGTCCAATGGTCAAAACCGGGTTGAGCGAGGTCATCGGGTCCTGAAAAACCATACCGATCTGCCCACCGCGCACATAGCGGATTTCCTCATTGGTCATCTTCAAAAGATCTTGCCCAAAAAAGAAGGCTTTCCCCGCAACAATTTTTCCGGGCGGTGAGGAAATAAGACGAAGGACCGAAAGCATCGTGACGCTTTTACCGCATCCGCTTTCCCCCACGACACCAAGCGTCTCACTTTCTTTGAGGCCGAAGGAAACACCGTTCACCGCGTGAACAATACCCTCCGGGGTTTTGAACGTGGTCTCAAGCCCTTGCACATCGAGTAAGAGATCGGGCATCCGCGTGTTCCTCTGCTCCTATAGGTTTTCAAATAAGTAGTACCCGGGTAGTATCGGGTACCTAAGCAAAGCAGATTATACCCAATTCTACAAGAGCGTCAACAGTAGTACAAGCGTAGGCGTATCGTAGGAAACACGACGCATAAAAATCCAATTCCTAATGTGGCTTTAAAACAGTTCTTAATAACTATTAAAAACAATACTACAGAACTGTTTTCTCAAAATTGATCCCAAAAACGCCCCGGAATGGCGAAAAATATCTAAAAGAGAAGTTTATGTTGACAGGCTTATTCGCGGAATGTAGAATAACTTTATAGTATTTCATTTTTGTTTTTTGGAGGATGTTATGTTAAAGGAGTTCAAGGATTTCATTATGCGGGGGAACGTGCTCGACCTGGCAGTAGCGGTGATCATTGGAGGCGCGTTTGGCAAGATCGTCTCCTCCCTGGTGAGCGATATCATCATGCCGCT
>DATKNJ010000243.1:0-5463 GCA_035541395.1 Anaerolineales bacterium | reverse complement strand
AAAATGGGATGCCGTTGCGGACCAGCAAAGTCGCTTCGAGCATCTTGTCGAACGTGATTTGGCGGTCGATACCCGCTACCACAACCTGCGCTTTGGGCGCATCTTCGATGGATAAGGTTTCAAAGTTCTTGGCATGCAGCGCCTCGAAGACGCCTGCCTCCCCGACCGCAAAGACCGGCGTGCCCCCGGGGAATCTCTGGCTCAGGATTTCCGCCACGCCCAACGCCGAGGTGACCACTTGCCACGTTTCGACTTGAACGCCGAAGCCTTTTAAGCGCGCAACATATTCTTCCGGTGAACGCGTGCCGTTGTTGGTGGCGAAGGCGACTTTCAGGCCGCGCTCCCGGATGCGCGCAAAGATGGCGGGCAAGTCGCCGATGGGGGAGTCCGCTTTCCATAAGACTCCGTCCATATCGAGAATGAGGGCTTTGATATTTTTTAGCATTTATCTTTTTCGTTAGTAGTAACAACTTTAGTCGTTTAGTCGTTGGAAAAGCGACTGAAGTCGCTACTACAATTTACTATTGCAAGAGTTTCGCCGGGGCGATTATACCCTTTGGAATCAAAAGCCCGCCGATTCCTCAGCGGGCCTGCTACTAAACCAACACACTATCCAACTACTTGACCTTCTCCGGCATCTCGAGCACTTCATCCACCAGGCCGTATTCCACCGCCTGCCTGGCATCCAGATAGAAGTCGCGGTCGGTGTCGCGCTCGATCACTTCCAGCGGCTGGCCGGTCTGCTTCGAGAGAATTTCATTCAACAAAGCCTTCTGGCGCAGAATTTGCTTGGCAGCGATCTCGATGTCGGTGGCCTGTCCTTGCGCGCCGCCCAAGGGCTGGTGCATGTGCACGGTGGCATGAGGCAGGGCGTAGCGTCGGCCTTTCGTACCGGCGGTCAGCAGCACGGTCCCGAACGAGGCGGTCACGCCCACGGCCACGGTGCTGATCGGGTTCGAGATCATCTTCATCGTGTCATAGATGGCGAAGCCCGCGTACACTTGTCCGCCGGGCGAGTTGATGTACATCTGAATCTCGCGTTCGTTGTCTTCGTGATTCAGGAAGAGCAATTGCGCCACGATCAAGTTGGCCACCTGGTCGTCGATCGGCGTGCCCAGGAAAATAATGCGTTCCTTCAACAACAATGAGTAAATATCGTAAGCGCGTTCGCCGCGGCCAGACGATTCGATCACCATCGGTATAACGTTTTTGATATCAGGGATCATCGGTTCCTCCAAGTTTCGACCAATCATACACAGCTTGTATTGGAATTACGTTAATTTAATCAACAAATTTCATAGGGACGAAGCACGCTTCGTCCCTATGTTTTTATTCCGACTTTTTGCTCCTGGTGGTTTTCTTTGCAGTCGAAGTCCCGCTCTTGCTGGACTTTTTGGCGGCCGCCTTTTTCCTGGGCTTGGCTTTCACCTCGGCGTCCGCCTCGGCCGACTCTCCCACAGGAGCCGCGGCTTCCACGACTTCGGCCGGCGCTTCTGCTGTAGTCTCTTCGGAGGGAGTACCAGCTTCGGTCGACTCGGGCGCTTTGTGTTCGCCGATTGCAATGGCTTTCAAGGTATCGAGCGCACGACGCGTGAGCAGGCGGCTGGCCGATTCCATGGCCACGGCTTCGGCCACGCGCTGCTGGCCTTGTTTTCCACCGCGGATCTGGCCGAAGTTCACACCTTGCATTTGCAGTTCGCTCAAGGTGTTGTTGAACTCTGCATCGAGCGAGGTGTTGTCCACTTCGATCTTCTCTTTGCGGATCAACTCATCCAGGATCAACGAACGTTCAAGGCGCTTCTTGGCCACCGGCTTCACTTCATCTTCCACGAACTTTTCCTGCGTGGTGTTGCGCATCTTGAAGTACGTCGGCAGGTCGAGACCTTGCTGGGCCAAACGCTGCTGCAAATCTTCCAGCACATGCTCGCCTTCGTGATCGAGAGAATGCTGCGCGTACTTGATGGTGGCGCCTTCCTTGATCTTGTCGATCAACTCTTCGAAATATTTGTCATCGTAGCTGGCTTTCGAGCGCGCTTCCACATCCTTCTGGATGGTTTCCATTAACTTATCCACGGTGTCGCCCGCGCCGGTCTGTTTGGCGAAGTCATCATCCAGATCAGGGAGAATCACGCCGCGCACGGTCTTGACGGTCACGGCAAAGTTGATGGTTTGTCCGCGCAGTGATTCGTCTGAGTCGTCGTCAGCATACGTGTGTATCACAATCTTGGAATCGCCAGCCTTCAAGCCAACCAGTTCTTTCGCGAAGCCCGAGAACGGCCATTCATCTTCGCGGTCATTCTCGCGCACGAAAGCCGCGAAGCCGGTGCGTGAAAGCGCCGCAGCGCGATCTTCGTCACCTTCTTTTGGATCGGCGCGTTCGCCTTTGACATCCGCCAAAATATAATCGCCGATTTGAATCGGGCGCTCCACGTTCTCCGTTGAGGCGTACATTTGACGGAGATCTTCGAGAGCCTGGTCCACTTCCTTTTTATCGGGAGCAGTCCACTCGTACGGTTTGCGAATCGCGAGATAGTCGCCGAGGTCCACTTCCGGGGCGAGCGGCACGCGGAAGGTCAACTTGGGCGGCTCGAGGTTGTCCACCGATTCCAAAGAGCCAGGCGCGGCGGGTTTGATATCCGCTTCTTCCAAAATCTTCGGATACATTTCCTCAACGAGGTCATCGATAGCCTGCTCGGTGATGGCCTGATCGCCATAATAACGAACGATTACCGGATAAGGCGCTTTGCCCGGACGAAAACCGGGAATCTTGCCACGTTCCGCCAGCTTGCGCGCTGCGCGGTGTTTGCTGGCATCCATCTTTTCTTGCTCGATCTCGACGATCAGTTTGGCCTGATGGTCGTCCTGGATTTGTTTTTCAATCTTCAAGGTCGGAATCCCTTCATAAGTCATTACTGTGGGGACGGTGGGGGTCGAACCCACACGCCTTGCGGCACATGATCCTAAGTCATGCCTGTCTGCCAGTTCCAGCACGTCCCCGGACAGCGCAAGGATTATAAGCGCAAGGAAAATAGGCGTCAATAAATGGAGGTATAATCGCCGCCTGTTGCCCAAAACCATCATGCTGCAAGGATGCCTTTTGTTATGAGCCGAGTGATCAATCCGGACTCTACCGGAAAAGAACGAACGCGTTTGACCAAGTCGATTGTGCTAGCTGTAAGAGAGCTGGCGCGTCAGACCGAACCCGGGCCTGAATCTCGTGATTTGGCCGCGTTCATCGCTCTCGCGTTACAAGCCATCTCAGAAGGGATCGACGTCTCCGTGGCAGCGTGGGAAAAACGCGACTACTGGATCAAAGCCGATAAGTTCCGCATGGAATGGATGTGGGCCGGGCAGGTGGCCGGGAAAATGAAGGCCGCGGTTCTCAGCGATGATTGGGGAACGATTGCTTCGCTTATGCCGCAGATCGCGATGAAGCTTGGCAAAGTGCAGGTCGCTGAAAATCATCGGCTCGGCCAGCCGTGGGTCGGCGCGTGGGAGTCTTTGACGAGTCAAGCACAACGCCAAAAATAAAAAATCCCGCTCAGCGGGATTTTTTATTTCCACTAGTTGTTTACCGCGCCCTGATTGATCCAATCTTCGATCAACTGTACTTGATCAGAAGTGGGTTTTGTACCGCGCTTTGGCATCTTGCCTTGTAGAATCATCTGAACCAGTTGACTGCCATTGGCGTTCCCTGCATGAACTACTGCGCCGCCTTTTCCACCGACCATCACGCCTTCATAAGTGCTCAGGTTTAATCCGTTCTCTGTCCGCTGGCCGCCGTGACAGTTGACGCAATAATTTTGAAAAAGCGGGAGAATATTTTTCGAGAAGCTAACATTGCTAGCGACGACCAAAGCGAGTTTGGCAGCGGTGGGAGTCGCGGCCTTGGTGGCAGCCGGTGCTTGTACAGCAGTTGGAGGGGCGGAAGTTGGAGTCGCTTGAACTTGAGTCCCGCAAGCAATCAATCCTATTCCCAAAAGTAGTAACGTGATTGCGAGAGCGCGGCGCGATGTCATCATGCGAATATCCTTTTATGTTTATGAATCTGTTGTGTCATTACTATACAGGGAATCGCTTAGTTTTCGATTAGAAAGTATTGTGGGTAATATTTAGAGACACAAATATAACCAACACTTTCGATGAAGTGTTGGTTATTGAATCAAACAAGTCGGGCTCTAGAAGCCCGACTTGTTTTGTTATTTCGACTCTGTCAATTGAGTGAGATATTTGGCTGTGCTGTTTAGCAAGTCAACCGTCATCTCGCGAATGTGACGGCTGAGATAATGCTGCTCCAACGTGGAAAGCGGAAGGAAGCGCGCGCCAGCCACCACATGAATACAGTTGGCTGATCCGCACAAGCAAATGAACGGCGCTTCCATTTCCCACTCCGTGGAGGGATAGAAGAATGTCAGCTCTTCGCCTGCTTGAATATCGCGGCGTGCAATCACCAGCAAATGGTCTGTATCCAGAAAGACATTTGGATCGCACGAATGATTCAACGCAGCCAGCTTACCCACTTCAGTATGCAAGTCGCGATCAATCTGCACTGTATAACGTGTTGGTTTGTGTGAGAGCTTTTCCTTTGGGATGGTGTAAATGGCATCGCCCGCTTTGAAGTTTTGTCGTGTGACCAAGCTTCGATATTTGTTTTCTGTTTTGATGGTAAGAACATCCGTAGTCATCACTTTGTTCTCGTCCTTTCTTAATCACTCATACCAAGTAGAAGTTATCCTGCTTAGTATAACCATCAAAACAATAAATTCAAGTAGCCATCCTTAATAAATCACATATTTTAAGCTTGCAGAAGACTCATAAACAATAGATCGTTTTTGATTCTTTTCAAAACAAAGTTAACTGTTTGGCCGGTTGTCTTCCATCTAATAAGATATAGGGCGCGGCGCGATCTACAAGAATGCCCAATTGTTTCAATGCAGATATGTCTTTCAATTTATTTTGTCGCCGCGCCGATAGAATGGCGTCGACTCCTCTCAAACCGATGCCCGGTACGCGCAGCAAATCGCGTCTCTCTGCCCGATTGATTTCCAATGGCTTCTCGCGCAGGTTCATCTGCGCCCATGCTGATTTTGGATCGGTTGAAATAGGAAGATTACTTTCTTTGGTAAACGGCAGATCTTCCAAATCGAAACCGTAATCGCGCAACAGAAAAGATGCCTGATACAAACGATGTTCGCGCATCGGATCGACAGCCATTTTATTTTCGAGCGGTGTATCGTGAATAGGATGAAAGGCCGAGAAATAGGCGCGCTTGAGCCGCACGTTTTTCATCAGCCATTCGGTTGTCGTCAGCAATTCCAAATCTGATTCATCGGAACCGCCGGCAACAAATTGAGTGGTGGTCGAAGGCCAGTGTCCATTCCAGCCTTGATATGCCGGTTGGCTGCGGCGAATCTCTTCCACCCATCGCAACGGACGCAACAACTCTTCCATGAATTGTTTATG
>DATKNJ010000242.1:0-6945 GCA_035541395.1 Anaerolineales bacterium | reverse complement strand
ACACATCGGAAACTTCGCGCAAGGTCAGACTGGCGCGCAATATACAATCACAGTGACAAATAGCGGCAGCGGTCCCACCAATGGAACAACAGTCACCGTTACCGATACATTGCCTACCGGCCTTACCGCCACCGCCATTACTGGCGTCAATTGGACTTGCACCCTCGGCACATTGACTTGTACACGCAGCGACGTGCTGGCAGCCAGTTCCAGCTATGAGGACATTATCTTAACTGTTGATGTTGCCAACAATGCACCGTCCAGCCTGACCAACCAAGTGAACGTCGCGGGCGGCGGTGAAATCAACACGGCCAATGACAGCGCTACCGATCCGACGAATGTAACTCAAATTCCCGATCTGACCATCGCCAAGAGTCATATTGGCAACTTCACACAAGGCCAGGCTGGCGCGCAATACACGATCACGGTGACAAATAACGGCAGCGGCCCTACCGACGGGTCAACCGTCACTGTTACCGATACGTTGCCTACCGGCCTCACTGCCACTGCCATCAGCGGCACCAATTGGACTTGTACTCTCGGAACATTGACTTGCACGCGCAACGATGCATTGGCTGTTGGGTACAACTACGAAAGCATCACTGTGACTGTGGATGTCGCCAATAACGCCAATCCTTCTGTCACAAACACAGCTTCGGTGTCCGGCGGAGGCGAGAACAACACATCCAACGATACGGCCAACGATGTGACCACAATTGGGCAGTTGCCAGATTTGACAATCACGAAGACGCACATCGGAAACTTCGCGCAAGGTCAGACTGGCGCGCAATACACGATCACAGTGACGAATAGCGGCACCGGTCCAACCGACGGGTCAACTGTTACCGTTGCCGATGCATTGCCTACCGGCCTTACCGCCACTGCCATCAGCGGCACGGGTTGGACCTGTACGCTTGGTACACTCACTTGTACACGTGCAAACGTGCTGGCGGCCAGTTCCAGTTACCCGGATATCACTCTCACTGTAAATGTGGCCGGGAATGCCAGTTCTTCCATCACAAACACTGTTTCAGTTTCCGGTGGAGGTGAGAACAACACATCCAATGATACGGCCAGCGATGTAACCACAGTTGGTCAAGTGCCAGACTTAACCATTACCAAAACTCACAGCGGAAATTTTGTGAAAGGCCAGGTTGGCGCGCAATATACGATCACGGTCAACAATGTTGGGGGCGCGGCCACGGACGGCACTACTGTCACAGTAACAGATTCCCTTCCCAGTGGACTCACCGCCACAGCCATAAGCGGAACCAATTGGACTTGTGTTCTTGGCACGCTGACTTGTACGCGCACGGACGCGCTGGCCCCGGCTTCAAGTTATGAGGATATTACTTTGACGGTGAACGTTGCTAGCAACGCGTCCTCTCCTTTAACGAACACAGTGACCGTTTCCGGTGGAGGCGATGCAATTACCAGTGACAACTCTGCTTCGGACACAACCACCATCGATCCATTCCTTGCCATCTTAAACAACGGCGTCGATGGACAACCGGGTAACGTCGTGATCACAAATAATGGTTCTTACACAACCCAGTTTACAGGCCTGACGATCACATTCAATCGCGACGTCAACGATTCAGGTGGCGGCGCTGGCACCGATGATGCTACTAACCCGGCGAACTATTTGTTAATTCAATCTGGAACGAATGGCGCTTACGATACTACTTCTTGCTTGAGCGGTCTCGCTGGTGATGATGTACAAATCCCAACCGGGCCGGTCACCTACTCCAATAACGGAGGCAGCGGGCCATTCATTGCGATGGTGGCTGTCAACAACGGAACGCCGCTTCCACTCGGAGAATATCGGCTCTTTGTTTGCGGGACAACCTCGATCACCGATTTGGCTGGCAATCCTTTGAACGGCGGCGTGGATAGTCAGGTTACATTCACGATTACAAACCAAAGTTCAAGCGGTGGAAGATCGAGACAACTGCCCGTCACAGGGTTTGCTCCAAACATCATCTCATCTTTACCTGTCCAACCTGAGGCACTTAAGTACAGCGATTTGGGCAATTTGTGGATCGAAATCCCATCATTGGGAGTGCGAGCTTCCATCACTGGCATCCCACAAACAAACAACAGTTGGGATCTAACCTGGCTGTACAAGCAAGTCGGCTGGCTGCAAGGCACATCGTTTCCCACGTGGAGCGGGAACTCAGTATTGACCGCTCACGTTTACAACTCGGACGGAACGCCGGGGCTGTTCATCAACTTGAAGAATTTGAGTTATGACCAGCAGATTATTGTTCACATGTATGGAATGCGCTATGTTTATGCCGTGCGAATCAACCAAGTGCTTTCGTCTTACGACACCAACTGGGCGCTCAAACATGAGGACATCTCCTGGCTAACTTTATTGACTTGCGAAGATTACGATCCAAGCTCGAATACTTATCTTTACCGGCGCGGTGTACGAGCCGTGCTGATAAAAGTTGAGACGGACAAATAAAAAACAAAAATCTCCGGGGCGACCGGAGATTTTTGTTTTAGCAACATTACAAATTCCGATAACCGCGTCACTCTATTTTTATTTTTCCATTAAGAAATTATCCAGCAAAATCATTTCCTGCTCTTGTGTCCTTATATCTCCATCCAGCCATGCGGCGCGCAGACGAGATAAAATCTTTTGATATTCCGGCCCCGGCTTGACGCCGCGCACATTCAAATCATCGCCGGTGATCAACGGACGAATGAACTGCCATTTCGATAGATAACCTTTCAACTCGGATCGATTTGATTTCAAGTAGACTGCATAAACAGATAACTTCGGAAAATCATCCAAGTAAAACGTCCATTGGCTCGGCTTCGTGAATGATAAAGTTGGCAACGCGGCAAAAAGCGCTGAAGCAGCGTGCACAGATTTAGTCAATGCAGCGGGAAAAACCAAACGCGTAGAAACAGACTCAACTTCATCTTTATCTAGCGGTGCCAGCCAGAGCAACCAGCCAAGCATCTGGCGAATAGATAAAATATTGGCCACTTTGAATTCACCCCATTCTGCTTGGGGTTCAAAAACAGATGGGAGCTGAGGACTTAACTTCGACAGCAAAAAATGAACCGATTTCAATAAATCCAGTTCAGCAAGTTTGGCAAGAATCTCAGAAGGCTTATCTTCTTCAAAGATCAAATCGAATTCGTGGCGCAAACGTTCGCCGCTGAGTTTTTTCAACACAGCGCGCGACTCATCACCGATCAACTTCAATGTGTCAGGCGAGATTTTGAAACCATAGCGTAGTGCATAACGAACCGACCGTAACATGCGCGTGGGATCATCTACAAAAGAACGCGAATGCAGAACGCGAACGCGCTGAGCTTTTAGGTCTTCTTGTCCATTCAACGGATCGAGCAACTCACCAAAATGATCACCATCGAGTCGCAACGCCATGGCATTGATCGTGAAATCGCGGCGGCGCAGATCATCGTCAATTGTAGAAAATTTAACCGTTGGCAACGCGCCGGGATGTTGATAAGTTTCAGAGCGCGCGGTGATCAGATCGATGGCAGAATCTTCAAAAGTCCAAGAAGCCGTACCGAATTTGGGATGAGTCGTTACTTTGCCGCTGTCCGCTTTGGTAAGCGCGCGCGCCAACTTGATCGCATCTCCTTCGATAACGATATCGAAGTCATTGACCGGGCGCGACAACAACAAGTCGCGCACGAAGCCGCCGACGATATAAATGGGAAATCCAAACCGCGAAGCTTCGTCCGCGACGCGATGAATCAAATCAAGTCGTGGTTTTGGCAGAGTCTTCCGGAGCAAGTCATCCAATGAGCGAGACATACCACTGCAATTATATATTAGTGCGAGTATGGATCCAACCAATCGTTAAAGGCATCACCCAATAAATTCCATCCAATGCCAAATAAAACAAGAGCCAAAGTCGCAGGGATGAAGGTCCACCAATAAGTAAAGATGCTTCCTCCTGGGCCGATAATCCAGTCGTGCGCGAGGGCAAGCATGTCACCCCAATACGAATCGCCGCCGATATGAATAAAAGTCAAGGTGGCTTGCAATAGAACAACGCTCCCTACATCTCTCGCCATCAAGACAACTGCAGGCCCAACCGAATTTGGGACAAGATGCCGAAAAATCGTGCGAAGCGGACTGGCACCGAGCGCGCGGGAAGCTTGTACAAAATCCAGATTCCTTAACGAAATGACCATGGAGTTTATGAGGCGGGCATAAGGCATCCAGGTAAACAGGATCAACGTGAGCATCAAGGGATTGACCGACATCAGCAATCTCTGCGTCAACGATGGAGTTCCAACGATGTCCACAAACGCACCAGTAAATTGAGCATTGAAAATATACGTTCCGCCCCCCGCCTGAACAGCAGTCGCCACTAACTGACGTAAAAACACTAGTCCCGCAATTGCCGGAAAGGCGAGGAAGGCATCTGCAAAACGCATGATGAGGCCATTATAGAGACCTCCAGAATAACCCGCAATTGCGCCAATGATGGTCCCAAAGACTCCGGCGGCGAGGGCAACGATCAAACCGAATACCAATGCATCACGCGCGCCCCAAATCAACGCGTGAAAAACATCGTATTGATTCGGAAGTGTTCCAAACAATGCATACTTCGAGGGCGGAAGCGGCGATGACACCAGTTTATTCGGTCCCACTTTCTGAAATGCGCTGGGATTCATGGAATCCATTGGAGATAACCATGGCGCAGCCAACGCACCAAAAACGAAGAATAATACAAGCAGCAATCCAACCCAATTCTGCCACCGATTGATGCGATGCCAGCGTCTCATGTGTTCAGTATCTCATCTCGCACGCGCGGATCGAGCAACGCCTGCGCGACATCCACAAGGAACATCAGTACGAGGACCATAAACACGCTGTAAACTGTAAATCCAAGCGCGGCAGGCGCATCGGGCGCATTGCTCACAGAAGCCGCCAAGACTTCGGAAACGCCGTGCAAGTTGTAAATGATCTCGACCACAAAAGCGCCGGTCAGAATGGACGCCGCAGAAAACCCGATACTGGTCAAAGACGGAGGCAATGTATTTCGGAAAGCATGATGCCACATTACTTTTGATTCGTTCAGACCCCG
This sequence comes from Anaerolineales bacterium, assembly GCA_035541395.1. Classification (GTDB taxonomy): domain Bacteria; phylum Chloroflexota; class Anaerolineae; order Anaerolineales; family Villigracilaceae; genus JACPVF01. The sequence goes on along the minus strand of DATKNJ010000242.1, from coordinate 1,861 downwards.
CGCACGCGCCGAAACGATAAATTCCTTTCTTCGCTGTTCGATGATTGTCGCCCGCGTAATCCGGCCCAAAGTGGCCCAGTTATACAAACTGAGAGTCAGTACGGGCAGAACAAGATGACGAACCGCATCGACAAAAACATCGAGCCGGCCATCGAGTAGGGAATCGATCGTAAGAAATCCTGTAAGAGAGGGTATCGTGCCCTTCGAGATCTGATACGAAAGACTGTCTGCCAAGCGCCCCGGCGCGAACCAGCCTAATTGTATGTAGAAGATAGCCAATAGAATCAAAGCCAGGATAAAGGGCGGCATGGAAGTTCCGAAGAATGCCAGGACGCGGAAAAAATTATCACCGTTTTTATTCGGATTCCAACCAGCCCAGGCTCCGCTTATCAACCCCAAAGGTATGAATATCAGCAACGAATAAAGAGTCAACTCAAGAGTCGCTGGCGTTCGCTGAAGGAGTGCGGGTAACACATCTTCGTTGAGCGATGGACTATAACCCCATGAGCCGGTGAAGATACTTTTTATCCAGGCCGCATACTGAACCGGATACGAATCTCGCAAATGATATTTGTCGATAATCGTTTTTTGCAGTTGTGCGAGTTGCGCATCTGTCAAATTCGAATTCAGACGTGGAGGAAAATATAACTCCGCGCGGGCTTCGGGCGGCGTCAGCATGACCCCGGCGTATAGCACAAGTGTAATGATCAATAACGAAACAGGGATTAAAAGAATACGTCGAATGATAAACTGCAGTAAAGGAGGCATGGAGGATTCATAGGCAATTTTACTCCGCTTTGCCATAGAGAAAATCGTGTATAATTTGCGCCATGATTTATAAGATTGCTTCGCTCATGCTAAACCCGCTGCCGTCTCCGCGTTTGATAAGAACCCTCCGGTCTGGTTAGGTTTAGTTCAGCATGTCCACGAGCGGCTCCCAGACTTGGCGAGCCGTTTTTATTTGTCGGATAATAAAATGGAAACCAATTTAACTATCGAAGAGTTGACCAAGAAAATGAATGCCTTTGTGCAATCCAAAGGTTGGTACAATGCGGGCAGCAAACGCCCGCAGACCGCGAAGAATCTATCCATTTCGTTGGCGTTGGAGGCTGGCGAGATTCTGGAACATTTTCAATGGAGCGAACAAGCGAAAGATAAGGATGAATTAGCCGGTGAACTTGCCGATGTTGCGCTTTATCTTTTGCAACTGGCATCCGTCTCTGGAATTGATTTGGAGGAAGCGATCTTGAAAAAACTGGAAATCAATGCAACCCGTGAATGGGATGTGGACGAGCAATTATGAATATATCTGTTTTTGGCGGTTCACAACCCAAAGAAGGCGATCTCGCTTACACAGAAGCCGTTGAACTCGGCCACTTACTGGCCGAGAACGGTCACATTGTGTTGACCGGTGGTTATATCGGCACGATGGAAGCGGTCAGCCGCGGCGCGGCCGAAGCCGGCGGACACGTGATCGGTGTGACCTGTGCGGAGATCGAACGCTGGCGCGGCGTCGGCGCGAACCGTTGGGTAATCGAAGAATGGCGGAAGGAAACGCTGATTCAACGGTTGCAGGCTTTGATCGAGGGCTGTGACGCGGCGTTGGCTCTTCCCGGTGGGCCGGGCACGTTAACTGAAATTTCGTTGATGTGGAACTTGATGATCGTGGACGCCATCCACCGGAGGCCGCTCATCCTGATCGGAGACGGCTGGCAGTCCGTGTTCGATCAGGTCTTTACCAAGCTGGACGAATATACGTCGCAGGCTCAACGCGAGGCGCTGCAATTCGCACCAGATCTTTACACTGCTGTTCGATTGCTTGAAAATTCAAAGGTTCGAAGTTAGATTTCGACCCTACATA
>DATKNJ010000241.1:0-3551 GCA_035541395.1 Anaerolineales bacterium | reverse complement strand
CAAGTTGCAGTTTGACGTGCGTGAATGGTTCGAGATGCCCGGCTTTGCGCGAAGTGAGTTTGCGCGCCCCTTTAGCGATGGCGCGCACTTTGCCCTGCTCACGCGTGTACAACGTAAGCAGACGGTCGGCCTCACCCCAATCGCCATGACGGAGGACGATAGCCTCCATGCGAAATGATCTCGGTACTTTTGGCATTACTCTTTCGACAGTTGATCGAGATGATGTTTGATGAATAAAACACTGAGAATCAAAGGAAGAGCAAAAGAAAGCAAATGGGCGACCCAGCCGAGAAAATCAGTTCCGGTCGATGTGACGCATGGAAACATCCAGGCGATAAGGAGATAGAAAAGACTCGAAACCAAAAATAACCATCCGCCGACGCGATTGGCCGCGTACCAGATTTGATCATTCGCGAGCGTCTGCAATGTGCGGACGCCATAGATTCCCTGGCGCGGAATCAATTCCAAAATCAAAGGGATCGATAAAACCAGAATAATCGCGGAGGGAATGAAAAACGGCTGGCGAATGATGTTCACGTCGCTAACGTTCCAAATCCTTCGATGTAAACGCGCCGGGCAACAAATCATTGACAGTTGTCTCGAGAACGAGATGGCCTTTGCCATCCGCGATCAGCACTTGGATATCCAAGCCAAACTCGGCCATCACCTGGCGACACGATCCGCACGGCGAGCCGCCGTTGTCGGTCACTAAAGCAAGCACATCAAACTCACGTTCGCCTTCGGAAACCGCTTTGAAGATTGCCGTCCGTTCTGCACACAACGTGACCGGATACACCGCGTTCTCCACGTTGACGCCGGTGAAAACGCGACCGCTTTTCGTCCGCACAGCCGCGCCAACCGGATAATGCGAATAGGGCACATACGCATTCTTACGCGCGTCGTTCGCGAGATCGATCAAAGATTGTTTTTCTTCGTTGGTGAGAGTCATAATCCGCTCTTCGCTGCAGAGTCACAAAGATGCAGAGCCGATAATGCTCTGCGCATTCATGACGCTGTGACTATTTTTTCTTTGACTTGGGTTCCAATTTTCGAATCGCACGCGCAGGCACGCCGACCACGAGCGTATCGGAAGCGACGTCTTTTGTGACGACCGACCCCGCGCCGGTGCGCGCGCCATCGCCGAGTTTTACCGGCGCGACCAGCATCGTATCGGAACCGATGAAAACATTTTCGCCGATCTCCGTAGGGTGTTTCTTTTCGCCATCGAAATTGCATGTGATCGTGCCCGCACCGATATTCGTCTCCGCGCCGATCTGCGCATTGCCGATGTACGAGAAATGTCCCATCTTCACGCCGGGCGCGAGATATGAATCCTTCACCTCGCCAAAATTTCCCATGTGAACATGTTGCCCCAAATGCGCACCTTTGCGCAAACGCGCAAACGGGCCCATGTCCACATCATCTTCAAGCAGCGCGCCTTCCATTACAGAAGCCAGCACCTTGCAGCGATTCCCAATTTTAGAATCATGGATGATCGTGTTCGGCCCAATCACACTCGCTTCGCCGATTTCGGTCTTTCCATGGATATACGTATTCGGCATAATAACCGTATCGCGGCCGATCTTTACATCCATTTCAATGTACGTCGAAGCCGGATCCATCATCGTGACACCGTTCAACATGTGCTCTCGATTAATCCGCCGCCGCATGGCAGCCTCGACCTCGGAGAGATGCACGCGCGTGTTGATTCCAATCGTCTCTTCGAGATCATCCATCAGCGTAGCTTGAACGGTCAATCCATCTTTCACGGCCAATTCAACCGTGTCGGTTAAATAATATTCGCCCTTCTTCGAAAGCGGGATGCGATGCAACGCGTCCCATAACCAATCAGCCGAGAAACAATAACCGCCCACGTTCAACTCTTTGACTTGAAGTTGTTCCGGCGTCGCGACATATTCCTCGACGATGGCATCCACCGTTCCACGTGCGTTGCGAAGGATTCGCCCGAAGCCGCGTGGATCCTCCGCGATCACAGTCAGCATCGAGAGCGGACCTTGATTCTGCTTCTGTGTCTCGACCAGTTTCATTAACGTCTCGCCGCGCATCAAAGGCATATCGGCATAACAAACAACCACGTAATCCGTTTTGCCTTTGAGCAACGACTCAGCTTGCATCACCGCGTGACCCGTCCCAAGCTGCGGTTCTTGAATCACGAGCTCAACCGAATCGCCGAGAAGTTTTTTCACATCGTCCGCGCCATGACCAATCACCACAACCGGTTTCTCTGTGGTGGATTGTTTGATCGCTTCCAACGAATGCCAGATCATGGGCTTGCCCGCGATGGGATGCAAAACCTTCGGCATGTTCGACTTCATGCGCGTGCCCTGCCCGGCCGCAAGCAGAATGGCTGTTATCTTCATAGGTGATGACTCCTGAAACAAAAACAGGTTCACGTCCCGCAAAAGAGGCGTAAAACCTGTTTAGAGAAAAAGCCCCGCCTTAGCGGGAAAGTCAGGCTGGGGCGCCTGGATTCGAACCAAGATCCACAGCTCCAAAGGCTGGTGTGCTGCCCTTGCACCACGCCCCAGTGCGGGCAAGATTGTATCACAGGGCACGCACAGGAGCAATAAAGTTTACTTCTCTTCTCCGGGCGCCAGCCCCATACGGCGCGCCTGCTCATATGAGATCACATCCGGGTTGGTTGGTGTGGCGCCATGTTTTTCAGCGGCCTCACTCCAGAACGCATCCATTTCCGCGGTCTTCATCTTTTTCTTACCGGCTTGTTTCAATAGATCTTCCAACTCGGCGGATGAGGGAGGCTCTTCTGCCTTGACTTTACCCTTCTTCGCAGCCGGCGCTATCGGCGCGGTCGCTTCTTCTTCCGGACCGACCAACGGGCCGGTTGCCCCGATATGTCTCAACGCCTTTTCGACTTGATCGCGTACCGCCATCATCGAGGCCACAGTTTCGACGATTCGATCACGCGTTACCAATCCCTCGCCCACCAACAACAGCGCGTACGAAATATCCACCGGTATCAAGAGTAGATCGTAATCGCCGCCGCTAAAGACATGATAAGTATTCAGTTGATCCTGATGAACGAACTTCGAGACTTTCAATCCCACGCTATAGATCGCCATCAACGCGGAAAGCAATGAGACTTCCATGCTGCTGTCGTGCAAATCCCCGGCGCGGGCCTGGACTCGGCCGCGGTCGCTGAGCAGGAACACGGCCTGGGCTTTAATATCCTGCCGGAAATTGGCGAGCAGGTCCGAGAGTCGATTCTGATTCGAGGTGGATTTCTCCGTCTCAGGTGGAAAGATCGTCCGCACCAATCCCAAAGAACGTTCGACTACATCCAAAAAGTCCGCCAGCGGAATCGGTTTATCGAACAAAGCTATCGCGCCCGCATTGAGCATATCCTCGCGCGCCTTGCGCTCGCTCATGGCCGTGACCAGAATCACTTTGACTTCGGGATGGCGGGCCCGAATCTTGTGCATCAACTCGATGCCGTTGAGACCGGGCAACAAATACTCGGCTACCAGCATATCAACGTGACGGCGCGAAGCCTCCAGCAAGGCCTCTTCTCC
>DATKNJ010000240.1:0-8294 GCA_035541395.1 Anaerolineales bacterium | reverse complement strand
CGGGAAAGAGGTGAATTGGACAAGGGATTGGGATTATAATTTTGTTCTTATTGTGTTTAAAGGTATACATTTATTTCCGGGACTATCTGAACGTCTCCCAAAATTAAATCAGGTTTTAGCGGTGCACGGTCTGATTGTTATGTTCGTGTATGGCTGGAGTTTATATTGGTTTTTATGGAATTTGTCGGCTTGGATATCGTTTCAGTCGTTTGGGGAAATCGCTATAATTTTTATCTACACGGTAGCTGTGAATTTGCTTGAGAGTATTGTCGTAATTGGCATCCTGCTTTTGATTGGCCTTGTTCTCCCCGGGAAATGGTTTCGAAATCAATTTGACTTTGCAGCTGCGCTGATTGTAATTTTTGTATTGAGCTGGTTTGTTTATTTTGTCTGGTATGGCATGCAGGCGCGGTATCTGTTGTATTTGCCATTATTTTTGTTGTTGATGGGTGGTGTTTGGTTTTTAGGTATTCGAGTTTCTAACGTCAAACACCTCGTGCGGAATTTTGTGGATCGGACATCGATCTTTTCGTATATTGCCCTCTTGATGGGTTCAATATCGGTTTTGATTGTCTTATTCCGGATCTTGGTCTAGCATTCTGATGCGCAAACTAACGAGAAGAGATTTTTTGCGGCTGGCTGCATTGACCCCGGCAGGTCTGTCGCTTTCGAGTGTGTTGAAGGATACTTCAGCGAACACCAACAGTCTTAATATCATCATTTTGATTTTTGATTCTTTGTCTGCCGCTAATATGTCTCTGTATGGGTATCCGCGAAAGACAACTCCGAATATTGAAAAGTTTGCTGAAAATTCGCTTATCTTTCACTCTCATTATTCGGCGGGTAGTTACACCACGCCGGGGTCGGCATCTTTGCTGACCGGGTTGTATCCGTGGACACATCGCGCGATCCGATTCGATAGCGCGATCCTACCTCGTTTTGTGAAGAACAATATTTTCCATGAGATGAGTTCCGCGTACAATCGGATTGCTTTTACTCAAAATCTTCTGGCAGAAATTCATCTCGATAGTTTCCATCAGGATATTGAAAATCATTTATCGCCCGCAGCTTTTAGTGTTGTTCATTACATGCTCGGAGATAAGCTGAGAAATGATCCTTTAGAGGGGAATCGCGCCCTGGACCTTTTTCTCTTGGCTGGTGATCCGCCGCAATCTCTATTGTTGGGGACTGCTGAGAAGTTGATCTCGCAGTATGATGCCAGTCATCTTATTGATGCGGATTTGTATCCGTTCGGAATCCCTAATGCAAATGACGGTCGTGTTCGATTTGTACTTTCGGATGTGTTGGAAGGTTTGGATGCTACTCTTGCTGGTTTGAAAGAGCCGTTCATTGCTTACTTGCATCTTTATCCTCCTCATTGGCCTTACGCTCCGAGAAAGGAATACGGCAATTTGTTTAATGATAATTGGTCACCTGGGGCTAAGCCTTGGCATGATTTGGGGGATCACACCTCTGAGAAGGATTTAATTGCTGACCGAGTGTTGTATGATCGTTATGTTGCAAACGTTGACTCAGACTTTGGAAAATTTCATGAAGCCTTGCAAAAAACGGGACTGCTTGACAGAAGTTATTTGTTCTTGACATCTGATCACGGGGAATTATTTGAAAGAGGAGTTTCTGGTCACGTTTCTCCATTGTTGTATGAAGCGGGGATTCGTGTTCCCTTGGTTGTGTCTGCGCCCGGTCAGGGAACACGGCAGGATGTTGATTCGGTAACAAATAGCGTTGATATTCTGCCAACTGTTTTGTCATTGACCGGCCATGATGTCCCCGCGTGGGCCGAGGGGGAGTTGCTTCCCGCTTTAGGTGGCGAGGATATTCCATCGCGTTCGACCTATTCTTTCGATGCAAAAAATAGTTCAAAGTTTGGTGATCTTCCAATTTTCACGATGGCTTTGCGGAAAGATCGTTATAAGTTGATTTATTACCAGGGCTATAAAGACTATAAAGACTACAAGCCTAATAAAAAAGAAAACAAATACGAAGTCGGTACGTTCGAGTTATATGATATTCAGTCTGATCCTGATGAACTAGACGATCTGGCAGATAGCGAGCCCACAATTGCCAAATCCATGTTGGACGAATTACTTCTTAAATATCATAGTGTAAACCGACCTGTTCATTAAGTTGATTGATCGTCGACTTGGACTATAATTTGTCAAGTTTCTATATCAGGAGATATTCATGTATAAACTAGTTTTGGTCCGGCATGGACAAAGTACCTGGAACTTGGAGAACCGCTTCACGGGGTGGACCGATGTAGACTTAACCGAGCAAGGTCGGGCGGAGGCGCACTCGGCGGGGAAGCTTTTGCGTGAAGGTGGGTATGTATTTGATTTGGCCATCACGTCTGTTTTGAAGCGCGCCATCAAAACTTTGTGGATCGTTTTGGAAGAAATGAACTTGGAGTGGATTCCGGTCACGCGCGCCTGGCAGTTGAATGAACGTCACTACGGCGCGTTGCAGGGATTGAATAAGGCCGAGACGGCTGAAAAATTTGGCGATGCGCAGGTCAAGCTTTGGCGCCGTTCGTATGATGTGCCGCCGCCTGCACTGGATTTGAATGACGAGCGCCATCCCAAATTTGATCCTCGCTATGCGGGTCTGACTCCCGAGCAGTTGCCCGCCACCGAGTCGCTTAAGATTACGCTCGAGCGTGTCCTGCCATACTGGCATTCCACGCTGACTCCCACGATCAAATCCGGCAAACGCGTATTGATTGCGGCGCACGGCAACTCGATCCGTGCACTGGTCAAATATCTGGATAATATTTCCGATGCCGATATTCCTGAGTTGAACATCCCAACCGGCGTCCCGCTGGTCTATGAATTAGATGATAACCTCAACCGGATCAAGAGTTACTATCTCGGTGATCCTGAAGAAATCGCCAAAGCGGCTGCAGCGGTGGCAGCACAAGCTAGTAAAAAGTAGTTTTCGGCGTTAGCAATGGCCAAACTAGACCCTAAAGGCTTTTTAAGACCTTTAGGGTCTTTGCATTAGAATCAATATATGACTTTACCTCCTGACTTAATTGCTGAATTAAAAAAGAATCTTTCTGGCTCGGTTCGCGATGATTTGACTTCGCGGATTCTATACAGCACGGACGCGTCGATTTATCAAATCGAACCATTGGGCGTTGTCATCCCGCGCGATCAAGCTGATTTGCAATTAACTGTTGAGTTGGCCGCGAAATATCAAGTTCCAATTTTGCCGCGTGGTTCGGGGACTTCGTTAGCAGGGCAGGCTGTCGGCGCGGCATTGATCGTGGATTGCTCGCGTTGGCTCGATCATATTCTTGAGATCAATCCCGAAGAACAAACCGCGACGGTTGAACCGGGTGTGATTTTAAATTCATTGAATAAGGCCGCCGCAAAATTTGGTTTGCAATTTGGACCCGATCCAGCTTCTGCCGAGCGCGCCACCATGGGTGGCGTGATTGCAAATAACGCCACCGGTGCGCATTCGATTCTGTATGGCATGACCGCCGATCACTTGCTCTCTGCGGATGTGTTGATGGCTGATGGCAGCGCAGCGAAATGGGGGACGATAAGTGATGACGCGCCTCGCGATAACTCTCTACTCTCTAATCTCCTATCGTCTGTCGCTGAAATTTGCACGAAATACGCAAAAGCAATCCAGCAAAATTATCCTCAATCTTGGCGCAACTCAGCAGGCTATCGGTTGAATTATCTGTTGCCGTTTTCTCCGTCCAGGCCGCCGCGCTGGGATGGAGATTATCCTCGCTCAAAATCTTCGCCGTTAAATCTCGCACCGCTGTTGGCGGGCAGCGAAGGAACGTTAGCTGTTATTCAGCGCGTGAAAGTTAATTTGGTTCCGAAGCCAAAGCATACAATCCTCGCGGTCTTGACTTATAACGATATTACCGCGGCTTGTGATGATGTGCCGCGCTTGCTCGAATACGCTCCATCTGCGATTGAGTTGATTCCGCAATCGATTGTTCGCTTGGCGCAATCGGTTCCCGCGTACGCGGCGCAGGCCGCGATCTTGCCGGGCGGCGCGCCGGCGTTGTTAGTTGTTGAATTTAGCGGCGACCAGCCTTCGGCGTTGAAAGACGCAGCGTATCTTCTTCATCCAACTGTGCTGGCTGAGTCCACGCAAGATCAGGTGCGCATTTGGAATGTCCGCAAAGTCGGCCTCGGCATTTTGGCCTCGCGTAGAAGTGATGCCAAAACAATTGCGTTCATCGAAGATTGTGCGATTCCCGTGGAACATCTCGGTGAGTTTGTGCGCGGCGTCGAGCAAATTATGGATGAGCATCGCACGACGGCTGAGTTTTACGCGCACGCTTCGGCGGGCTGTTTGCACATCCGTCCGATTTTGGATTTGAAAACAAATCGGCGCGCGTTGCGTACGATTGCGGAAGCCACATTGAAGTTGACTCTTTCGTTGGGCGGTTCGATGAGCAGCGAGCATGGCGATGGACTGGCGCGCTCGGAATGGCTGCGACAAATTTATGGTGATGAAGTGCTCGCCGCGTTCCGGACCTTGAAGCGGGCTGCCGACCCAAACGGGATTCTCAACCCCGGCAAAATCCTCGACGCGCCTCCGATGGACGCGAACCTTCGCATGAACGAAAGTTATCACACGTCTGTTTGGACGACCTCGCTGAACTTTGATTATCAAAGCGGATTGGCCAGTGCAATCGAGCAATGCAACGGACAAGGTGTGTGCCGTAAATTCGATGGGACAATGTGTCCGTCGTTTCAGGCTACGCGCGAAGAGATGCATTCCACGCGCGGCCGTGCGAATTTATTACGGGCCATGATTTCATCGCCGATGTCATTGCGAAAAAACTTGAAGTTGGATGAATCGGCCGCCGAAGCGCTTGATCTCTGTTTGGCTTGCAAAGGTTGCAAAGCGGAGTGTCCCTCTGGCGTGGATATGGCGAAATTGAAATTTGCCTTTGAATCAGAATATTACAAAACCCATCGTCATCCGTTGCGCGATTATCTGTTTGGATATTTTCACGTTGTTTCTGCGCTGCTGGCTCCCATTGCGCCACTTGCAAATTTAATGATGCAAACAAAATGGACGCGTAGTTTGATAGCGCGCTTCACGGGGATTACAACAGAAAGACCTTTTCCAAAATATTCTCGCAAGTTGGCAAAGGTAAAAACTTCCTCGCAAACTGGCACACAGAAAATATTATTTTTATCGGATGCGTTTACACATTATATTGAGCCGCGCGTCGAGCAGGCCGCGTTTGATTTGTTATCGCGCGCGGGTTATGAAATACAGGCGTTGCCAATTGTCGGAGCCGGTGCATCTTTGCTCTCAAAAGGCTTTGTAGATGCCGCGCGGTGTCACGCCGCGCGTGTGTTAAATGCGATTCGTCGACTCGATCCGGATTCTTCGATGATGATTGTTGGGCTTGAGCCGCCGGAGATTTATTCACTCAAGCATGATTACCTCGATTTCTTTCCAGAGCAAAAAGTAGAGTTGGAAAGTTTATCGCCCCGCGTTTGGTTGCTGGATGAATTCCTCATTCGCTCTGAGAAATTTAATCAGCTGCGTGTAGCCAATATAGAGAAGAAAGAAATCCCCAATGTTCAAAACCCAAAGATAAAGTTCCAACCGCATTGTCATCAGCGCGCTGAATCGCCAGCTGATGATGGTTTGCCCAATGGAACCGGCGCGACCGTCTCGCTATTGCGAAGTTGTGGCTTTGATATTGAAGTCATTGATTCGGGTTGTTGCGGCATGGCCGGAACGTTTGGCTACGAAGCTGAACACTACGAGTTGTCACAACAGATAGGTGAGTTGAAATTCTTTCCCGCGGTACGGAATGCGCCGGATGCGCTGATTGTTTCTACGGGATCGGCATGCAGGATGCAGGTCGAGCAGGGGACCGAAACTCAGGGGATACATCCGATTGTTTTAGTGGCAGAGTCGTTGCTGTAGAGTCTATTCCTTGGGAGTGCCTTATGCTAAATCATCTGAAAGAATTTCTTATCGGCCCGCCTCTTCCGACCAATCAGGTCGGCGATAAAAAATTAAACAAAATTCGCGCCTTGGCGGCTTTCTCGCCTGATGCGCTTTCTTCGATTGCATACGCAAATCAGGAAATCTATTTGGGTTTGTTGGTGGCGGGTGCTGTGGGCCTTTCCTTGGCTTGGCCAATTGGTTTGGCGATTGTGGCTGTATTGGTCATCGTCGCCGTCTCATATTTCCAAACGATTCATGCGTATCCTTCAGGCGGCGGATCTTATATTGTTGCTCGCAGTAATTTAGGAACACTTCCCGGTTTGATTGCGGCAGGGGCGTTGATGATCGATTATGTTTTAACCGCCGCGGTCAGCCTGACTGCCGGTGTGGATGCACTCGTTTCCGCTTTCCCAGCTTTGTTGTCGTATCGTGTGGCGATTGCGCTTTTTCTTTTGGCGATCATTACTTTGATCAATCTCCGCGGCCTGCGTGAAACAGGCACGCTGATGTCGATCCCTGTTTATTTATTTCTATTTTCTTATTTGCCCATGCTGGCTTATGGTTTTTTTATCCTTTGGAGAGACGGTCCGGTTTCATTCGCGGCAACCGCACCTTCTGCGATTCAGCCCTTGACCCTTTTTCTGCTTCTGCATGCATTCGCAACAGGCTGCACCGCGCTGACGGGAATCGAAGCGATCAGCAATGGCGTGCCCGCCTTCAAATCTCCTGAGTCGAAAAATGCCGGTATCACATTGATTGTGATGGCTGTGTTGATGGGAACTCTCTTTTTAGGGAGCATCGGCTTGACTCAATTTCTGGGCGTGATTGCCAGTCCGGAAGAAACGATCCTTTCTGCCTTGGCGCATCGGATTCTTGGCGATGGCCCGTTTTATTTTTTGATACAAATTTCAACTCTGTTGATTCTGGCGGTAGCGACGAATACCAGTTTCGCCGGTTTCCCGCGGCTGGCAGCGATTCTCGCCAAAGATGGATTCTTGCCGCGCCAATTGACGGCCCTCGGAGATCGACTCGTATTCGTCAATGGAATTTTAGCGTTGTCAATAACAGCCGCGGTTTTGATTTGGGGATTTCGCGGCGACTCGCATTTGCTGGTCCCATTGTTCGCGGTTGGCGCGTTTTTGGCGTTCACACTTTCTCAAAGCGGAATGGTGATTCACTGGTGGCGCGAGCGCGGACGACATTGGCAGACCAAGATGTTGATGAATGGCGTAGGCGCGCTGGCCACCGGGATTACCCTCCTTGCTGTGGGTGTTGCCAAATTTTTAGACGGTGCGTGGGTGACGATCCTGTTGATTCCGTTATTGGTGCTTTTATTTTCAGGAATCCGTTCCCATTATCGACAGGTACATGCCCAGCTTTCTCTTCATGGATTTCCTCCATCCTTGCGACCGCCAACGGCTTTGCGCGTTGTGATTCCTGTATCAGGTGTGCATCGTGGAATTGTTGATGCTGTGCGTTATGCCGAAGCCATCTCCTCGGATATCACCGCTGTCTATGTAGAATTGGAACCGGGTGAAGCAAAAGATGTGCGCGAGAAGTGGGAACATTGGTGGCCCGATATTCCATTGGTGGTGGTCGCGTCGCCATATCGTTCGTTTATCCAGCCATTATTGGATTTTCTGGATAAGACAGATCTTGAGCATAATGATGGTCAGCAAGCGACTGTGGTTTTGCCGGAATTTATCCCGGCTCACGGATGGCAGTCTTTGTTGCACAATCAAACCGCCTGGCTTCTAAAAGCGGCCTTGTTATATCATCGACGGACTCAAGTTCAAGGCTTTGAACGCGTGATTATTGATGTCCCGTTTCATTTGCGTCATTAAGGTGGTTTCACCGATCTATTTGTTGGTCAGTGCGTAGGCCGCCGCGCCGAATGCAACTGCCACATTGAAAGATCGTTTTCCTCCGCGCATCGGTAGATAAACAGTTTGATCGGCGAGTTGTAATAATTCCGGGTCGACGCCTGTAACTTCACTTCCAACGATCAAAACTGTGTTGTGTTTAATCTTGGCGTCGTTTAACGGAATCGCTATCTCCGTTAATTCCAACGACCAAATTTTCCAACCCTCTTCTTTCAGCTGGCTCGCCAGTTTCACTGCATTTTTATGTGACGACCATGTGACATATTCCTGTGCGCCAAGTGCGGTCTTACGCACTTCTTCGTTTTCAGGCGTTGGGGTGATTCCACATAAATACGCGTGCGAGAATCCAAACCCATCTGAGGATCGCAGAATCGAGCCAACGTTCCAAGCCGAACGGACATTATCGAGCAATACTGCGATTTTGTTTTTTCTGTTTGGTTCTGG
>DATKNJ010000239.1:0-3224 GCA_035541395.1 Anaerolineales bacterium | reverse complement strand
TTTAGACTCTTCGCTTCGTTCACGTGTCAGGCAAAGTGACACAATAAGTACCTCTATCCTTTACAGAAATCAATTCAAGAACAAGATGAATCAAGTTACTTCGACTTGTTTTTTTATCCTTCATCGCCGAAGCAGGAATGTAAAAGCGCGTAAAGCTGACGCTCCAAAATGGTATATGAAAAATATTTTTTGGCGAGGCTGTAATTTTCCTGCACCATCTTTTCAACTTGATCTGGATGATTCAAAAGCGAGCGGACTTCATCCACAACTTGATCGGTGATGAAGCCGTCAAATTCAACCGCGTGGAATCCTTTAGTGCGAATGTCGGTGGCGTAAATCGTGTAATTATTGACCAGGATGGGTCGCGAGTAATATACAGCTTCCAAGAAGGCATTGCCAAATCCCTCAAGCAATGAAGGATATGTCACCAAGTCCGCTTTGGGATATAAGTCGCCTAACGCGTAAATCTTTTTTCCATCTGAGGTGGTTCCACGCTGGCGGCCAATTTGTTCAGACACATATGTAATCGGGGTTTGCAACATGTTGGCGAATTCATCCACGTGACGTTGATAGTCATATCCCTCGTCCCCCACTTCGTGCGAAATGACTAAGCTGATCTTCAACCCCAAACGTTTGACCAGCTCAATCGCATGCTCGATTCCTTTTCGGCTGACAACGCGCGTCGGCTGAAGAAAAAAATAATCGCTGTCGGGAATCTTCAGGTCCGCGCGTAGATTCGCAGTATAACCATCTGACTTCGGCGGCGGATTGTCGAAATCCATAACATTTGGGACCAGCCATGAGGAGAGTCCTTGCCGCCAAGCCAATTGGCTACCCGCAATCGAATTGATCACCACATGATGAATACTCGGCATGCGCGGCGGAAACGCGGCTTCCAGATAATCGCCAACACAATTGACCAAATATCGCTGGCGCTCCCAATAAAAATCATGATGATGTGCAATGGTTGGAATATTCGTCTCGGCGATGAATTCCGTTAGTGCGATGCCAAGAGGAATGTTCATCGGAATGGACAGCGCATTCTCGATTAACAGCATATCGAGTCCAAATTTCTTTTTGAACGCGTAAAGCTGTGTTTTGATATATTCTGCCAGCGTGTGGACTTTGCTGCTCATTTCAGGAGAGCGCGACGTTTCGCTGTACGCGATCTTGCTGATCTCCCAAATCTCAGGATGTTTGAAATGCACTTGTGGCACCACAAAACTGACATCTTCGGGCTGGTCGCATTCTCCCGCAAAGTAAAACAACTTTTGACCAAAGCCATCTAATACATGCGCCCATTTTTGAGTTTCCAGCGAAACACCATCCGTGCCGTTGAAACGCGTCGACACGATTCCAATGCGATGAGCGGATAAACGCGAAAAGTATTGTGCCATGTTGACTCCGGTATTACATATTCGACTCAAGAATGATCTTGGGAATCTTGAATCGCCAGGTCAATGAAAATCGCCGCTGACCAGCCAAAGGTCGAGGCCGCGCCGGGAGGATTCTTGCCGGTCTCCGGATCGTAATATTCATAAATGTCGTCCTGCCCGTTGATCAGCTCCAAAGTTCGTTGACGCAGTTCACGCGCCAAGTCGGGATATCCGCTGCGCTGCAAACCTTCGATCATCAAATAGTTGATATTGACCCAGGTCGGCCCGCGCCACATTTGCGATGGATTGTATTTGGGATCGGTTCGCGCGACGGTGGACAGCGGATACCGTGTCCAAAACCAATCCTTGTCAGTGAGATGATCCACTAAACGCGCGGCCACATCCGGCGGCATGCGGCCCGTAATTAACGGAAACAGGTTGAACGGCGTGCGAACGTTGACTCTCAGCTTTTTATGTTTGGCCCAAAACACACCAGCTTTATGATCCCAATCCAAACTGATCAACCGTTGCGCTTGTTCATCAGCACGCCGCGCCCACAACTCGGCATCCTCGTTGAGCCCCAGCTCGCGCGCGATCTTCGCCAACGACTCTTGTTGCAAGCATAAATATGTGTTGAGGTCTGGCGACTCGACCGGCACACCATCATCCCACAGCGGACTATCGTCCAGCCCGGATGAAAATGGATGTTGATATTCGCACAAGCCATTGCCATCTACATCGTTATGTTCAAACCACCAATTGTTCCAACGTACGATCGGTTCGTAGATTTCATCCAGAAACTCGCGATCATGATCTGTTTCAAAAAGTTTCCACGCGGCCCAGGCAAGTAACGGCGGTTTTGTGACATCGGCCTCGACAGGAAAATTAAGATGAGTCACCGTGCCTTCGTCATGGACAGCATCGGGAATCATTCCATCCGCGCGTTGATGATCGAGCAGGATGCGCAACTGATCGTGCGCGAGATTCGGCTCAATGTAACGATACGCCAGCGCGTGGAAATAAGCATCCCATTGCCAAATGCCAACGTAATGAATCTTGGAAGGCGTCATGGCTTCGCGCGTGGTGTAGAAGCGCGTCGAGATCAAACCCGCGCGCATGATCCACCAGGCATAATAATATTGCGCGCGATATGCGTCGCCCACGCGCGGCGCGGCCGCAAACCAATCGTTCCAACGCGCGGCCGCAGTCTCCAACACTTTTTCCGCGGAGGGCAGATAACGATTGAATCCGAGTCGCGGCGTCAGATTAAGCATCAAAACAGAATCGCCATTCGACTCCAACTGAAGGCGAATCTGCTGTAAGCCATTTTCATTAATCGGCTCGACTTCATTGCGCAGGATGCGGGCGCTTGTGGTGTACGCGATGTTGCGGCGAATATCGCCAGTCAGATGCAATACACCGCCGCGGCGATCCGTTTGCGCCTGGTCCATCGCCACCGTAAATTTTGTTCCACACGCGCCCAATGGCAGAATGAGCAGAAGCGTTTCGGTGTCCACAAATGCCATGGTGAATGTACCAACTGAAGTCTGGAAATCGAGGCGGTGTGGATAACTTGTCAACTCGAAAGCCAGCGGCTGGCCGTTCGCATCCGTGAACTGCCATTGGTCGATCAGCGGCGGCCGTTGGCGATAACTGGATAACTTCTGGTCAAGCTTAAACCAACGCTCGGCCAAGCGCACCAAAAGATGATCGCCCGAACGAAACACCATCAAACGCGAACCGCGTTCGCTGAATGGGATTTGTTGCAGACTGATTCGATTCTTCAACATTTCGAGATATGGGGAATGGATTGTGGGCATCACAAACCTGCCAGCCAAAGAGTCTGAA
>DATKNJ010000238.1:0-4802 GCA_035541395.1 Anaerolineales bacterium | reverse complement strand
AGCGTATCGAGCAACGCAAAGAGATCATCCACCCAATCGCCCATGCCGCGTGTGGCGTCGATCAACTTATCTTCCGTATCGCCGTACCCGCGCAGATCGGGCGCGATGCCGCGGAATCCTTTGGGAAGTTTCAACATCATCTCTTCCCAATACGTGTTGGAAGAGGCGTTACCATGAATGAACAAAACGGGCGTGCCATTATCGGGTCCGCTGAAGAGCACGTGAGTCCTCAATCGAGGGGTGTCGATCATCTTTGAAGTGATGCCGGGCAAAGTAGGAACCGTAGACATGTTATTCTCCTTCGGAAAATTGGTCGCGCAGTTCGCGCTTGAGGATTTTCCCTGCAGCAGAAATGGGCAGGGCTTCCATAAGAGTCACAGACTTGGGAACTTTATATTTTGCCAAACGCTCTGTCATGAATTTGAGTAGTTCATCCTCCGTTGCAATCTGATTTGGTTTCAACACAACACATGCCTTACCCACCTCACCCCATTTCGGATCGGGCAAGCCGATCACCGCGCACATATGAACCGCGGGATGTTGATACAAAACTTTTTCGACCTCCGCGGGATATACATTCTCGCCGCCGCTGATGAACATATCCTTTTTGCGATCAACGATATAGAAATATCCTTCTTCATCGTATAACGCGACATCACCTGTGTGAAAATATCCGCGCTCATCGATTGCTTCCTCCGTCGCATCGGGATCGTTGAAGTAGCCGGAACAATACGACGGGCCTTTCAACACCAACTCGCCTGCTTCATTCGTACCGAGGAAACTGTTCTCATCATCGACGATGCGTGCGTCCACAAAGAAGTTGGGCCTGCCAATCGAGCCCGCTTTGCGAATGGCATCTTCCGGCGCCAACGCAAAAATACCGGGACCGAACTCGGTCATCCCAAATCCCTGTTTGAAGCGGATATTCTTTTCCTTTGTATATTTCTCCACCAACGGGACAGGTAACGGCGCGCCGCCCGATGTACAGAATCGCAGCGATGATAAATCCGCCTCCTTCCAATTCGAAGCGGTCGTCAACATCTGATACATGGTTGGCACCGCGGCAAAAATCGTGACGTGTTCGCGCTCCAGCAAGGTGAGAACTTGTTCCGGTTTGAACTCGCGAATCAAAATCGTCGTGCCACCGAAAATCACCTGCGGCAACGTATAGACAAACAATCCACCTGTGTGGAATATTGGAAAGACATTGAGATATACATCGTTATGAGTCACATCGTGGATAACGGTATTGAGTGTGTTCCATCCGATCATGCGATGCGACACTTCTGCAGCTTTGGGAAGTCCTGTTGTGCCGCCGGTGAAGATCAGCGCCGCGATATCTTCCGCTTCGAGCGTTTCGCAAGTCACTGGCGTCTCAGCGCCCGATTGAAGCGTTGATCCAAAATTCTGACTGTCTTTGACGCCAGTTCCCTCTAAATGAAGAAGCGTCAACGGATATTTGTCCGTGAGCTTATCAACATTCTCTTTGAAGTCGTCAGAGAAGACCAAAATTTTCGGCGTGGTGTTTTGGAAAATTTCCAACAATTCATGCCAATTCAAACGCCAGTTGAGCGCGGTATGGATCGCGCCGAGCTTGGAACACGCGAAGAAAAGATCGAGATGTTCGTAGCCATCGCGCGCAAGGATGGCAACGCGGTCGCCTTTTTCGATTCCCTGTGATTTCAACCAATTGGCCAGTTTGTCCGCGCGGCGATTCGCATCTCGAAACGTCAATCGCCATTCGGGAGATTTACCCGCATCGATAAATGCAAGCTGGTCAGGAGAATAGAGTTCGCGCCGCGCAAGATAATCGCCGATGTACATGTTGGCTCCTCATCTCTTTCTTCTTACATCCATTATTTCACCGCCCATCTCCATACAGACGACGCCATCGTAATTCCGCCGCCGCTCGCGCAAAATAGAATCACCTCACCATGTTTGGGACCTTTCCCTTGTGCGATGGCATCGTCCAAGGCCATGACCACACACGGAGAGCCGGTATAGCCCCACTTATCCATTACCCAATGAGTCTTTTCGATGGGCTGTTTAAGCAGACCCATCATATATTCAATCGTGCGCAGATTCAACTGGGTGAAGAAATAATGATCCACATCATCGAAAGTCAGACCGGCTTTATTGAGCGCGCCTTGCATCAGTTTGGGCCAATATTCGGTGTTGAAGGTTTTTGGGAACTTTTTGACAAACTCCACTTTGGGCGCGCCAAATTGCGACATATTCTCCGGCGTACAAGGACGGTACGTTCCGCCGCCGTAAATGCCCAGCGCATCGTGAAAGGAACCAACTGCTAAAAGATTGCTCCCGAGAAATCCCTGCTCCTCGCCGACCCCTAAAATCACCGCGCCCGCGCCGTCGGCAAACAGGTTGGCTGTTTTCTTGTCCTTGAAATCGAGGAAACGGCTCATACCATATCCACCCGCGACGAGGATATATTTCATAGTCGGTTCAGTGAGCAGATAACGCGCACCCTGATCGAGCGCGGTCACCCAACCGGCGCAGGCAGAGTTGACGTCGTAACAGCCTGCTTTGTCCGCGCCGAGCTTGGATTGCACAACCACCGATGTACTTGGAGATAAGTAGTCCGGCGTGTCAGTGGAGATAATGATCAAGTCGAGGTCACCAGCTGTAAGTCCCGCGCGAGCGAGGGCTTTTTTCGCAGCATTCACGATCAAATCGGAAGTCACCTGCTCCGGCGCCATCCAGTGGCGTTCGCGGATACCAACGTTCTCGATCAGCCATTGCGAAGTGGATTCGCCGATGAGGGCATCCACTTCAGCGTTGGTCACAACGCGTTCAGGGACATAGCTTCCAGTGGATAAGATTTGAACGTTTCGCGCCATGGACTCTCTGATTAAGGATCGGATTCTGCATCGCTCTGAATATAATGAAGAGAGCAGTGATATGTAAATTTTACACTGCCATCCAGTGAAACGATACATTTTTATTTGGAACCAATAATGGGAAAGTCTAAAGGTCGATATACAAATACTCTTCGCCACGTTCACATGTGCGTACGACACAATACATGCAGAGTAACATTTTTTAAATTTGCATCCACATGCTAGACCAACTTCAATTCTTTTGCATAAGTAATGGCTTGGATTCGACTGTTGACATTGAGTTTGTAATAGATATTCCCCACATGTGTTTTGATCGTACTTTCCGAGATGGACAACTTCATGGCTATCTCTCGATTGGAACACCCAGCGCTGAGCAGCCGAAGCACTTCCTGTTCCCGCGGGCTGATCGAGGCGGACGCGGAAAGAGCCGCGATCTCAGCCTGAGAGATCTGTGCTTCACCTTCAGTAGAGCCAGACAACCATAACAACTCTTTGACAAAGGCCTGCGCCTCGCTCGTCAGGTTTTCTGTTTGCAGTGCCAGCGAAAGCAACGGTGCGCACAATGCGCTGCCTTCGAGGAATGGACGCAAGAACTGTTCCGGGGCGGCCAGCCGAATTGCCGTTTTCATCGCTTGAAGCGCCTGATTCATTTTGTGTTGATCGAATAAAGCCTTGGCAAGCAATACGCGCGCACGCATGAGCGGTACCGTTATGATTCCATTCGGATACTGTGAAATAATGTTTTTTAATTGTCGCTCGGCAACATCAGCCTGTTTCTTCATCAACAAAAGTTCCGCACGCACCAACTGGGATAAACCGTGGTCTTCCATATCTGTTGACTCGTTCAAAACTTGTTCAGCAGAAGAAGCATCTCCTTTGCAGAGATGAATGTACGCTTCATAAGAAAGCAAATCCTGATCGCTCCAAATTCCCGATGGGCGTCGAAGATGCAATTCGCGCGCTGAGCGACTGATCGCAAGGGCCTCAGCATAATTGCATTGCATAATTTGCATCTCGATACGCTGGATGGCAATCTGTACAACCATATTGGTACTGGTTGGATTGGGGTCCACCTCCGTGGCTTGCGCAAGATAATTTTGTGCCGTTGCCAAATCTTTTCGCTCCATATAGATTTGGCTAAGCGTTGCCAAAGCGATGCTCGAAGGCTCCGGTAATTTACCTCGTTGCGCAAGCGCCTGCTCCAAAACCTGACGAGCGATTTTTTCACTACGCCGCAGTTGTCCATGAACAAAGACGCGTCTTGCCAATCCGCCACCCGCCATCAAGGTCACAAAGAGATTTCGCTGAATCTGCGCCCTATGCAAAAGATCAGTAATTTGGTGTTCGAGCGTAATTTCGTTCAGGCCGCTTGACTGCCCAAGAAAATGCATACCATTTAATAGTTCCCATTTGACATCATTAACATTGTCATCCCGCGCCGGCAACGTGAACTGTTCTCCCTGCTCCCAGGCGCGTCGAATCTGGCGAACTTCAAATAAAACGTCACATTCATCCTGTGTCTGTTGAGAAAGAGGTTTGTTGGATAGATTGGTCTCGATATGGCTGATGAAACGTTCGATTTTTTGCTTGGGCAAGGCCACATAGGCCAATCGTAGATAAATGGACAAGAGTGTTCTGTGTTTTTGCACAACATTAGCCGGCAATTCCTGCAACCAGCGCAGCAAACGCGAATCCTCCCCATATTGCTCTAGTTCCCTGAGCGCCATCTCTTCCATGAGCAAAGCTGCTTCTTCCCATGCTTCGATCACCAGCAGATGATAAATTGCATCGGCAGGAGCATATTGTGCTCGATACCATTGGGCAGCGCGTTTATGGAGTTCTGGAACTTCATTCGGAAAACGAGTCTGCAACTGACTCAGTAACATCTCCGAAAACAGATCGTGATACCGATACCAGCCCTGTTCTTCTAGTCGGACAATAAAC
>DATKNJ010000237.1:0-6327 GCA_035541395.1 Anaerolineales bacterium | reverse complement strand
CACCTGTTGAGTCACCTGGAACTGCGGCCCGCCATACGCGCGGACCTGCTCTTCTGTGGCGAGTGCTTGCGCGATACCGATGCGCGCTGTCCGTTCGGCTTCGGCTTCTGCCAATGCACGAATCTGCGCGGCCTGTTGAATGGAGCGTTGGTAATCGGCCTTGCCTTGGTCGCTTTGAATGTTGATGTTCAACTCGGCTTCGGTCATCTTGGTCTGCATTTGCGCGCGGGATTGGGCTTCGCGCAGTTCGCGTTCCTTGACCGCGGCTTTTTCCTGCTGACCGTATGTTTCCACCTGCTCGGCGGCCACTTGTCGTGACCGCAACTGAGTCAGAATGGTTTCGATCTGCGTATCATTCGCCGGAGAAGAAGGCGTGCCGATCAACACCTCTTCCAACT
Organism: Anaerolineales bacterium; assembly: GCA_035541395.1. Classification (GTDB taxonomy): domain Bacteria; phylum Chloroflexota; class Anaerolineae; order Anaerolineales; family Villigracilaceae; genus JACPVF01. The sequence goes on along the minus strand of DATKNJ010000237.1, from coordinate 5,929 downwards.
CCAGGTTGTAGTGCGCGAACTTTTCCTTCATCTCCACGCTGGCCTGTTGTTGGATGGCGCTGCGATCTTGCAGAAGTTGAATCAAAGTGCGCGTCTGACCGATGTTCTTGAAGTAAGCCGAGACCATCGGGTCGAGGGTTTGTTCCACCAAGCGTTTGATGTCACCGAAGCGTTGAATCACCAGCGGCGCTTTTTGATAGTCAATATGTACGACTACGGAAAGCGGCAGGGACGGCTCGAACGCGTCCTTGGTGATGAGCGAGACCTCGGTCAGATTTTCATCGAAGTGATGTTCGCCTGCTTCGTTGCGAATCCACTTCAAGATGAAGTTGGTCGTTGGAACAGTCGAGACTTTCCCTGCATACGTGTTGAACGCGTATTTGCCGGGCAGCAACGGTTCACTCCATACACCGCGGTTGCCTTTTGAAACCAACTCACCATGACGATAATCTGCGCCGGAAAGGTCTGCGCCGGTTTCGCCGGTGTATGAAACCACCACGCCTACATTGCCGACCTCGATCACAGTCTTGTGAATCATCTCAACGGTCGCGAACAAGCGGTTGATGTAATACGTACCTTCCACCAATACTTGCAACTGACGACCGCGATATCCGCCTGCTTTCAGGAAACGATCCGGGTCTTGGAATTTATTGTGGTACGTATCCGCCGCGCTAGGTTCATCGCCGACAATGGGCGCGATGATCTCGCCCTGCCTGAGCGAAGGGCCATCATGCACCGTAACGATACCCACCAGATCGTCCGTGTCCTTGATGACGACCGGGCGAAAACCTTTCCGCTCCGCAATGGATTCAGCCATCTTTTGAATGGTCTCGTTCTCTTCGCGGCTGAGGGGCAGCGAATACACGCGTCCCTCGGTGATGACCACAAACTGCACTAGGTTGAACGCGTACGTTCCTTCACGCAGAATCAGGCGTTGAGGTCCGCGTTGACCGCTGTTTTTCAGGAAGGTTTCCACATCCTGAAAGTCGTGCGCAGTCACGTTCGAGGCCAGCACTTGAGTCGGCTCGAGCGGCTTTCCATCGCGCGCAAATATGTAACCAATCTTGCCTTGCGTAATGGTCACCAGCGGCATCATGTGCACGATGTATTGAATCGGCATCAGGTAATGCAGGCCGCCGCGCAGTACCTTCGGCTGATAGCCGGCTTCGCCGTTCAAAGCGATCAAGCCCGACTTTACGGAGCCTTTCAGGCCGAAGCGCTTTTCAACGACGCCAATGCGGTTGTTCGGGATAAAACGGATGCCCGACAGGAAAAACAATGCCAGGATCAGGCCAACGGCCCAAACCCATAATGGAAGACCCATCAATAACATTCTGCCTCCTTGAGCAATAAAACTGGGTGCACGACTCTATCTACGATATTAGATTGGACGCGTTGCAGTTTAGTCGTATAGACAGCCGTTCCAACCGCTCTGCAAGTTGTTTCCGTTATATTTTCGTAGGCTCGCCCCTACGACACATCATTGTTGAACGTTTCCTACCAAGCCCAATTCGGGCGCGATGCGGCGCATCGCTAAAATAACGTTGCCCGCATGTTCCCAGATATCTACACCGAAATCAGCGGTGGCCTGCTCGATATTCTCGCGTTCCGCACCGGCTGCAAAGGCTTTGTCTTTCCATTTCTTTTTCAGCGAGCTGACTTCCAAATCCAGGAGTGAACGCGAAGGACGTACCAATGCAACAGCCGTGACAAAGCCGGTGATCTCATCGCAGGCATACAAGGCTTTGCGGCGTAACGTATTGCGCGGCACACCTGTGCGATCTGCATGACTCAAAATATCCTGGATGATATCCTCGGACACGCCGCGTTCCCGTAAAATCGGCGCGCCGGCCATGGGATGCTCCTCCAGCGTGGGATGAATCTCCCAATCGAAATCGTGGATCAGGCCGAGCAAGCCCCAGGCTTCCACGTCTTCGCTATATTTCTCGGCATAAAAGCGCATGCAGGCTTCCACCGAAAGCATATGCTTCACCAAACTTTCACTCTTTACATATTCACGAACGAAAGCTAAAGCTTCATCACGAGTCATGATTTCTCCTTGCGTGCAAAAAAGTTTGAGATTTCCTCGCAAAAATCGGTTCGGGATTTCCAAGAACAGGCAATGGCTTGGTGATGTACACATCCACGAACGCGCCGACCGTGGCAAACTGTTCGCGGATATTCCAAACAGCTAATGATATTTTACGATAGGTAATATTATCTGCTTCCACACCGACAGCTTTCACGCCCAACGCGTTACACAGGAACAAAGCACGCGGCAAATGAAAGGCTTGTGTGACGAGAATCGCATTATCAACATCGAAGATAGCCTTGGCGCGATAACAAGTGTCATATGTCCGGCGGCCTGCATAATCCAGCACGATCGCTTCATCAGGCACGCCGAGACTCAGCGCGTATTCGCGCATGGCGCCCGGTTCGTTGTAATTTTCAAAGCGATTATCACCGCTCATCAATAGTTTTTGGACTTTGCCGCCGAAGTAGAGTTGCGCAGCGGTCATCACACGATCACGCAAGATGGGAGTGGGAGTGCCATCGTAACGCAAACCCGCGCCAAAGACGATGGCCACGGGCTGTGCGGAAACTGCGTCCGGTGTGAAGATGCGGGTCGCGGCATAGAGGCCGGTCACGATGCGGGGAAGAATCAAACTGAGAAGGCCGAGCAGGCCAAGGGTCGGGATGATGCGCCGCAGGAATCGCAGGAATCGTTTAAACATGGATGGGATTCTACCAACAAAAAAGAATGGCGGATGTTCATCCGCCATTCACTATGTTTAGACCAAAGTCTGTCTTAACCTTGCGCTGGCAAAATCCATCAACGCTACAATGATGACGATGAAAGCCACAACTGTCCCTGCCTTGTGATATTGCAGCGAGCCAAAGAACGTGGTGAGAGTCAGACCGATGCCGCCGCCGCCCGCGAAGCCGATGATGGTTGCCATGCGGACGTTGATATCCCATTGGTAGAGTAAGTATGAAATGAACGGCGGCGTGATCTGCGGAAGGATGGCGTACGCGATCATTTGCAGACGGTTCGCGCCAGTTGCATTGACCGCTTCGATGGGGCCGGCGTCGATATTTTCGATGGCTTCCGAAAACAATTTGCCGATCAACGCAAACGATGTGACTGACAATGCCAACATTCCTGCAAACGGCCCAATGCCAACCCAAAAGATAAAGATGACCACATAAAGCAGCGCTTCAATCGAACGTAGGACGTTTAGTATTGCCCGGGAGATGTAATACAGCCACACTGAAAATGGATTGGTTCCTGTTAAATTTTTGGCGGCCAGGAAGCCGAAGGGCAGCGCAACCAACGCACCCAACGTAGTAGCGAGCAAAGCCTGGAAGATCGTAACGATCATCTGCTGAATAACCGGTTTCAATACTTCTGCGGAGAGGTCGATCGTTATAAAATCTTTGATCAGTCGGCCAAAATTGGAACCGGGACTGAACAAATCCTTAAGATTGATTCCGCTGAGATTCCAACAATAAATAAACGCGGACAACCCTAGGATAATGTAAAACGCCGTTCGCAAACTTTTACCAAAAGAACGCTTCTTGCCCTCTTCCACTTGCGGCTGATCTCTCAGAATACTTTCGCGCCATCTTTCGCTGATGTAGTCCACGAGGACAATCACAATCGCCACTGCCCATAGCGCGGTCGCGTATTGCTGATAGCCGCCCATGCGCACATTTTCGACCACGAAGAAGCCAATTCCGCCGCCAGCCACAAATCCGATCACCGTGGCTGAACGCATATTGATGTCCCAGCGCAGAAGTGAATAGGCTAGGAATGAGGGCGTGATTTGCGGGAAGACCGCATAGCGAATCGTCTGGAGCAGATTCGCGCCGGTCGCATTCACCGCCTCTACCGGGCCCGGATCAATATGCTCGATCTCTTCTGAAAACAATTTGCCCAAAGCCGCGATCGAGTGAATGGTCAAAGCGATGACCCCGGCAAAGGTTCCTAGCCCGACCCAAACGATGACGATTAAGCCCCATACAATCGTATCGACAGCGCGCACGATGTTCAGGATGCCGCGCGCCACGTAATAGATAGTCGTCCCGCCCGGGATATGCGACATGATATTGCGGGCGGCCAAAAAGCTGATGGGGATCGCTAAGATAGTCGAGAAGATCGTCGCCATCAATCCCATGGCAATCGTTTCGAGCATGGTGCCTGCAACGAACGAGTTGACGTTGCTGCCTGGTTTGGCCAGACCGAGGCTTGCTTCCCATTTGGGTGCAGGAACGGATTTGATCTGACCGACGATGGTCAGAAAATTGTCACTGGGGCGGATCGGACCTTGTGTAGGCTTCCCTGCCAGCTTGTCGCTGATGTATGTAGACACGCATTGCCAATCGCAAATCTTGTCCTGACCATTGATGGTGATGGTGATCACATCGGGGTTGAGCAAATTGGTCGCGACAGTGCGCGCATCACTGAAACGAGAGATCAGGCGGTCCATTCTGACGTCTGTAACATTCCAGGCGATCACATAAAGAATAACAGCAGCAAAAACGATTCCCCATAATACGTTGAACGATTTGTTTGTTGCCAAAGCATGGGCATCCAGCACATTCCACAGCCAAAACAAAATGAATGGCAGCCACAACCAGCTTGTGGTCAACACACCGACAGTTATTTTTCCAATGTTTTGGTGTGCAAATGACCAGTTGATCAAAAATCCCAGAATCAACGCGGTCAAAAAGATCAGCATACCGCGTCCGCGGCGCTTAAGCCAGAATTGTCCCAATCCTGGAACAATCAAAGACAAAATGATAAATAGAAGCGAGTTAGGGGAAGTAGATGAAGTCCGGTTGGAAGTTGCCATGAAAATTCTTCAATGTTGAAAGTGTCACATGATTGTGACTCGTTCTGCTTCCTGTCCGTAGATTTCCTTGAACCGGGCATCGTCGATCTCAGCCGGCTTGCCCTGAAAGACCAGTTCTCCATCTTTCAAAGCAATGGCGTTGCTGGCATAGCGATGGACCAGATCCAAAAAGTGCAGGCTGCATAGCACTGTGATTCCCTGCTCTTTGTTCAACTGTTCGAGATATTTGAGGATGGAGTGCGCCAGCACCGGATCGAGTGAGGCGACCGGCTCGTCAGCTAGAATCAGTTTTGGGTCCTGCATCAGGGCGCGGGCGATCCCGACGCGTTGTTGTTGTCCGCCGGAGAGTGAATCAGCGCGCACGCGAGCTTTGTCTGCCAGCCCAACTTGTTCGAGGCTGTCAACCGCCTTTTTATGATCTGCAGCGGAGAAAAGATGCAAGGAACTTGAAAAGGTGTTGACGTATCCCAATCGGCCGCTGAGCACGTTGGTCATCACGGATGAGCGTTTTACCAAATTGAATTGCTGAAACACCATGCCAATCCGCCGACGGATGGTGCGCATCTCAGCTGCAGACGACGCGGTGACATCGCGGTCATCCCAGTAAATCTTGCCGGAGGTCGGTTCGATCAATCGGTTGATGCAACGCAGCAGTGTGGACTTGCCCGATCCGCTCAACCCGATGACTGCCAGGAATTCGCCATCTTTCACTTCGAAGCTGACGTTCTTGAGTGCCTGCGTGCCGTTTGGATACGTTTTTGTGAGATTCTCGACTCTTAGCATTGTATGTGAATAAAAGAAAAGCCTGGCAGGTTTATATACCTGCCAGGCTTTTATATAAATTACTTAATCAACGAAGCGGGATCGACGCCAGCCTTCTTGAGCACTGCGGCGAAATCGCTATACATGGTGAATTTCGCATCGATTTGCTGGAAGGCGTTGATGGAATACAGTTTGCTCAACACGGCCTTGCCGCCCGGGTCATTGGACATGGCAAGCAATGCTTCCGTGGTGATCGCCTGGAGCTTGGGATCAAGGTTCTTCACATATTGAACGCCATCGTTCGGGATGCG
>DATKNJ010000236.1:0-21670 GCA_035541395.1 Anaerolineales bacterium | reverse complement strand
CATAGCCGTTGATAAGAAGATAATGCGCATCCCATAGATCATCGTCTGGCCCATTGGCATCCTGCGGCCTGAGAGTGGAAGCCTCTTCGATAATGACCGGATAGTTCGCGGCCAGCAGTTGTTTTAGCAAATCGAGGTTTCCCGCGACGCGGAATTCAGCTTTCAGCCAACCGGCCTGATTCAAAACATAATATCGCAGTTCATCGGGATTGACATTGCGATCCTTATCAATGGGCTTGATGATTTTCGCGATGTCGTATTGAGTGCCTTGCCAACCGTACATATGCAGCGTCATCGAAAGGGTGGCGGGACCACAGTTGTTAATGCCTTGTTGTTCATATTGCGGTGAGGGCAATGAAATTTGCGCGGGCAGCGGATTCGAGGTTGGGAGTTCGGTCGCCAGCGGCGTGGAGGTTGGTGGCTGATGAGTAAAGGTCGCGAACGGAGTCGAAGGTAGCGGCGTTGGCATTTTGCCAACCGGGTCCATCATGTTTTGAAGATAAGTGCTCCATACTTCATAACGCCATTCAAGGCGCGAATTGACGGCGGGAATCTGGAAAATCAATATGGCGAATAACAGGAAACTTATCAGGCCAATGCCAATATTTCTTACTCGTTTCGACATGTGGCGAGTCTACCATGCTTGGATAAGAGGCATTTAATGAAAAATCAACACAGCTCAGTTATGAAAATGGATGCCGAACGACGATCTGCCAAACAACGGCTGCACACTAAAAAGGCAACAACACAAAAGAAATAAAGCGATTCCTACTGATCATGCTACGCTTTCGATTCGGTCGCCAATTTCCCATCCGATCCTGAATTTGATCCGGCGCGCAAGGTCTTCGAATAAATTCATTTGATCTCCTAAAAACTTTAAAATGGTTGGGATGATTCTATGGATCGGAAGTACTTCATCAATCCCCCGCTCTCCTAAAGGATCACTAAATGTATATTACGATTGAGTTTGCAAGGCCTTTCACTCGCGCACGCGCTCAAACAATTCGCTTAATGGTTGTAAATCTTTCACAGGCACGGCCAGATTTTTGGTGCGGGTTTGGTTATATTGAAACACACGCGAGCCGGGTTGAATGAAACTGGCTCGGCGGCGAAACTCTTCGCGCGAGAGATAACCCGTCAATAGAATATCCATACCATACACCCATAAATTTCCCCATTCGTGCCAGCCGATCAAATGTGTTTCTTTGCGCGCAGTACTATAGATTCCAACGCGCGCATTTGGCAATTTGTGGGTGTGGATGCAGGACAACGCAAAAAATGGATCATCGACAACAACGCGAATATGCGGCGGAAGTTCAATGGTGCGCGTCAAAAAATCTCGACCCTCATCCTGTCCGCTGAGTTCGACGGTCAGAGTCCCGTCTGATTCGGATTTCAGCGCCAGCGGCCCAATGGGACACCACGTAATCGGTTTGGTCCACGCGTCTGGCAGTGTGTGAATCAAATAAACGGGACGATTTGCATCGAGCGCTTTTTTCAAATCTTCGAGCGAAGCAGCAATCAGCCCAGAGAGAAAAGCAAAAAGATATAGATCATGATAACTGTGTCCATCCGCTGAGTGCTGATCAGACGGGACTAACGCGGGCGCTTTGAGCACAACGTTTGGATCGCGGCGCATCTCGCTGATTTGCTCGCGATGCGTGATGAGAAACGATTTGATGCCGCAGCGATGGCCGCCGAGCGAAACGTCGTATCGATCGGGATCGGTGAACGGCGTTGCGCCTTTTACATCGAATGGAATCCCTTGTTCACTGAGATAACGCCGAAAAGCCAATTCCACTGCCACACCTGCGACGATGCGCCGAAGACGGTCAAAGCTCGAGCCGCCCATGCGATCATAGGTGTAAGGCAAAGAGCGAATCGCGTACGCAATCCCACCTTCGGTAAGATCAGGCGTAAATGGCAGATGAATGAAATCGTTCGCGGTAATCATGATTTATTCAGTCACAGATAAGCAGAATGAATCTTTGAGTCGATCTTCAATTATCACCGCTCATCTCTGGCTTATTCATTCCTGAATTGCAAACAATAATGATGGAACGTGTTGCTCACCCAGGCGGAACCGAATCCGAACGGTGCAATCGTTTGATTATCCTGGCACCAAATTTTTTCATCCTTCAGTGTATACGTTTTTCCAAGTTCGCGCGCCAAGTCCCACGCTAACGGATAAATCTTTCCGCCTTTTTTTACATTCTTGACGATGATTGTGAGATAAGCTTTGTCTCGTAGTAATGGCTTTAGTCCTTTATAGATATTGACCAGTTTTTCCACGAACTCATCATAGTCATGCACGTTGCCTAAATCATTTGGATTCTCTGAATAAATCACATCCAGATCATCAGCAGTGCGGCGCTTCTTTTGAGTCTCTGCACCTTTGGCATGTAACATATCCCAGTAAGGAGGCGAGGTGAGGACATAATGGATCGTTGGTAGATGATAGTTAACGGCGAGCGACGCGTCCCCTTGAATGATTTCGGATCTTAGATTTCTGGCGATCTCCCCAAGCTCGTTGCATTCTTCTGTAATTAACTGTTTGGCGATCTCTGCATATTTTGGATTCAACTCGATCCCGTACGAATTGCGTCCGGCGCGCAAGGCTGCGATCAAGGTGGACCCTGTGCCTGCCATCGGATCGAGGACAGACTCTCCCTTTTTGGTGAAGAACTCGATGAACTCCTGCGCCATCGTTTCTGGAAATTTGGCGGGATGAACCAGCACGCCTTTTTTGCGCGGCGGTGGATTGTGAATAAACCAGGACTTTTGAAACTTGAGCCAGGATTTTGAATCGAGATCGTTGAGTTTATTGGACGGCATGGAAGAATTATACACGCGCTAATTTGTTGTAGAGTTCTGTTTCTCACAAAACAAAATGCTTTTTCGATTGAATTTACGGCAACGGTGTTTGTGTGGGCGGCGAGACGGTCACTTCTTGAATCGTCAAATCGGAGAAGCTGACCGCGGCGGGAGTGTTGCCTGCGGAGCGTACGTAAACACCAATCGTTCCGCTCTTATAGTTGGCATCGTTGACAGTGAACTGATAATGATCGTTGAGGAACAATCTCATTTCGGTGCCTGAGACCCACACGCCAATGCGGACTGTGCCTGGCGCGCCGGTCGGCGCGTCGCTGCTAGGCGCAGGTTTCTGCAAAGGTTGACGCGTGTTCACGCTGACGCGTTCGGCCGCGACGGTCCCATTGCATGAAAGGGCAAAGCGATAATAGGCAACCGCATTAGCGCGAATCAACAGACCGTAATCGTCATTACCGCGACACAAGTTCGGACTGGCTGTGATCTCAGCGTAGAAGTTGCGCAGATTTAGATCGTGTCGCAAGCTGATGAGATAAACGCCCGGTTGAACAGCCAACGTGAGCCGGTTTTGTGCGATGGACGCGCCGCCTTGATCCGAGGTGGCTGTGTCCCATGGCGATTCGGAATCGAACGAGTCGTTGAGCAGAGTATCGCCGAGACCGGGGTGCATATCTGGCGCGGCGGTGTAGGTGGCAAACGCTGTGGGCGTTGTCGTCGGTGTTGTCGGGAACCAATCAATCGTTGCGGAAGGAATCGGGGTCGGCACGAGAGGCGTATCCGTCACAAGCGGCGCGTTGAACGCGGAGCAGGCGGCGAGCAATCCGCAGAGAGTCAAGATCGTGAATATTCGATAAAAGGAAATCATAACAAAAGAGTGACAAACTTCGCAGGAAGAATGAGGGGCAAGTGTTGTACAATAAAGCCGCTTCTCATTCTACTGCTTTTTTGTGTGCCCTCTAAATCCGTTTTAGCAGTTAGGAAATTCTCTTTAGAGTTTCTTTGGCACATAAGGAGAAATCATGAGTGAAAGACTCGTGTTGGTAACCGGCGCGTGCGGAGAGATTGGGCAGGCGCTGGTGCAAAATCTGGCAGAGCGAGGAGGCTTCCGCATCATAACATCGGATTTAGCTCCGCTGCCCGATTCGATCAAGTCTATGGTTTCTGAGCACGTGCAGGGGGATTTGGTATACAAAGTCAAAACTTTCTACGATTACGATTTTGATCTCATCTTTCATCTGGCCGCTTCGCTCTCGTCCAAAGCGGAGGTGGCGACTGAGGAAGCGCACCGCATCAATGTGGAAGGCACGATGCAATTGTTGATGCTGGCCGCGTATCGTTCGGAGAAATATAAAAAGGAAGTCAAGTTTTTATTCCCAAGTTCCATTGCTGCTTACGGCGTGCCTGATCTTGCGACAAAAAATTTGGCTGGCTGTGTGAAAGAAAATGAATGGAACGCGCCTCATACCATGTATGGCTGCAATAAATTGTATTGTGAAAAACTTGGAATGTATTACAGCCGTTACTTTGGTCAAAAACATTTGGATGAACATCCGCCTCACATGCTGGACTTTCGCGCGATCCGCTTCCCGGGCTTGATCTCCGCTTTTACGTTACCCAGCGGCGGTACCAGCGATTATGGTCCCGAGATGTTACACGCGGCTGCGCAGGGAAAGCCGTATGCGTGCTTCGTGCGCGAAGATACGAAAATCTCTTTTATGGCCATGCCCGATGCGATCAAATCCTTGATGATGTTGACCGAAGCGCCGCGCGCCAGCCTTTCATACACGGTCTACAATATCGCGGCCTTCGCGTTGACTGCGGGGGAATTTCGCGATCATGCTGTGAAAGCTTTCCCCGGCGCGCAGATCAGCTTCGAGCCGAATCCGCGCCGACAGGGCATTGTCGATTCGTGGCCGGAAGATGTGGATGATTCCCTTGCTCGTGCGGAATGGGGTTGGAAACCCGCCTATGACACGGACGCGTTCTTTGACGATTATTTTTTGCCGGAAATTAAGAAGAGATATAAGAAGTAAAGAATAGAAATTAGGCCATCCCTGCGGATGGCCTTTTTATTTCCAAACTTTGCTCACAAAATTTACTAACTGTTCCATGCCCTGACTCACATAACGCGTATCTATAAATTCGTGCGTAGTGTGCGCACCGCCGCCGAGAGTCACGCCCAGCACAAGCGCGGGAATGCCGCGGCTGAGCGGGATGTTGGCATCCGTCGAGCCAGATGTCAGGTTGATGTCCAGACCTTGTTCGCGCACACAATCCATTGCCAAATGAATCAACGGATGACTCGGTGTGATCTCACCGGATGGGCGTTGACTGGTCACTTTGGATTCCACACTGATGCCATCGCGATTTGCAGATGCGATCAGCTTTTCGATTTGTTCAGTCAGAATCGCCAGCGTGTTCGAATCCTCAGAACGCAGATCAAGATCCATCCACGCCTCGGCTGCCAGCGTATTGACTGTCGTCCCACCGCCGATCACGCCCACGTTGAGCGTTGTGCGCGGGGTTGAAGGCAAATGCAAAGCTGTTATTTGAGTCATCAGGCGCGCCAACTCATGCACTGCCGAAGGTTGGCCGTAATCTGACCATGAATGTCCGCCTGCGGTGCGCACAGTAATGTGATATCGCCGCACGCCGATAGCGCGATGATAAACGTGCCCGAGCGCCATTCCCTCCACGATCAGATACGCTTTAACTTGATTTCCAAAACGATCCACCACTGCGCGCATCCCGCGCAAATCACCGAGTCCTTCTTCACCCGTGTTTGCCACCAGCCATACATCGCCGTCCAGTTCAGCTTTTCGTTCGCGTAGTTTCCATAGCAGACCAAACAACGCGGCTACGCCGAGGGAATTGTCACCGATGCCGGGCCCAAAGATTTTATCCGCCTCTTTTCGAACCTCGAGGTTGGTCGCCGCGGGAAAGACCGTATCCATATGCGCGGAGACGATCAACGGCGCGGCGCGGCCTTTCCCGGCCAAACGCGCGTAGACGTTGTTCATCTCATCGCGCGAAATATCTGCGAGTCCCTCTTCGATGAATTTGGCGCGCACGAATTCCGCGCGTCGACTTTCTTCAAAAGTTGGCGCGGGGATTTGCTGAATTTGAATCGTGAAGCCAAGAAAACGATTGATGAAATCTGTCATGTCAATTTTTTATCCTGTATAGGCGAGCCGTCGGCTTGCCCCGACATATCATTACGATCCTCGCACCAATTCTCTTAATGCCTGCAAGCGCGCTTCGGCCAATCCGCTTAACACACCAAGCGGATATAGCGGGCCACTGCCTTCCACTTTGAGCGAAGCCGAGACTCCGCCATATAACGCGGCTTCCAACGGATCGTATGTTTTGTGATAGCCGGCTAAATATCCGCCGCAGAACGCGTCGCCCGCGCCGGTTGGATCGGCCAACCGCGCGGGATAAGCAGGAATCTCCCAGCGGTGTTTGCCGAGCGCGTCGAAGACGCATTGACCTTGCACGCCACGTTTGATCACAATGATCTCACAGCCATGTCCGCTGACGGCTTCGGCCATTTCCCATAAATCATTGGTTTGGCCCCAAAAGAGCGAACGCAGTTCTTCTTCCGACGGCAGGAAAATCGTCACGCCTTGGAGCAGGATGCGCAGGTCTTTTATCAAGGCGGGGACCATTGTCATAGGCGCGGGATCCAAGCTGAGGCTGGTCACTGAACCGCCTTTGAATGTGGCGGTCAACTGACTCTGCGTGGTGAAATCCATCGGGCAGAGATGAACGGCGCGCGCGTCGAGATAATCTTTTGGAATACCCATTACAGAAGGCGAGTGTGGATCGATCTTGCGCGGGTCGCGCGGAATGGTTTCGGAAGGAGGTTGATAACCAAGCAGCGCTTTGGGAAAGGTCATCTCGCGGCGTGCGAAATGTGAAACAGGACTGTTTTGACTGCGATGTTCGAAATCACTGTATGCGATGAAAGAACGCAAGTCGAGGCTTTGCGGTGGGATATTGATTCCGCGCGTATCGAAGCCGCGTTCCTCCAGATTGCGCATCCACTGGTGAGGTGTATCCTCGCCGACCTTGCTGAGCAGGCCAATGTTTTTATCCCAAACGGCCAAGCCACCTGCGGCATATAACAAATCGCCGCCCGGTGAATCGAGCAGCGGTTGGCCGACAGGTGGCAGAATATACTCGCGCTGAAAGCGCCCGGCAATGACGAAAGTTGGTTCCATGTTTCGAGCGCTGAACTGGAGCGCCCATCACCTTTTTATGAGGAGAAAACTTTTGAGGCTGCGTTCGCCTGTTGCGCGTCGAGCGGCAGCAGGAACGTGAAATTGCTGCCTTTGCCTTCCACACTCTCGGCCCAAATGCGCCCGCCATGCATTTCGATCATGGCTTTGGCAACAGAAAGCCCAAGGCCCATCCCGCCATGACGGCGAGTAAGATGCGACTCGACCTGGAAGAAGCGATCAAAGACGCGCGGCAGATCTTGGGGTGGGATGCCCACACCGTCATCCACGACCGATACTTTGACATATCCTGGCACCGGCTCTGCCGTGACGAAGACATGGCCGCCGTTATCGGTGAAAGTAATCGCGTTCTTGACGAGATTACTAAGCGCGATGGAAATCTTGGTCCCATCGGCTTCAACCAATAATTCGTTCCTGCCGACATCGGCTTTGAGCGTAATGTTTTTTTGTTTGGCGATTTCCTGGAATGAAAGGATAACTTCCTCAGCGATGCGCGCAATGGATATTTTGCGCTGGCGAATGCGCGCCGCGCCGGTTTGATAGTTATCTACGTTGGAAAGATTCTCGATGATGTCTTTTAGTTTGGTCGCGTTGCGGATGATGGCATCCAATTGTTCGTGATATTCACTGGTGAGTAATTCGCGCAGGAAAGTGGCATGTCCCAAAATCAGACCAAGCGGCGTGCGCAATTCGTGTGATGTAATGGCGATGAAATCGCTTTTCAGCCGGTCGAGTTCGGCCACTTCTTCGTACGAGCTTTGAACGCGGCGTTCAAGCAAGTCATTCTGTATGACCGTGATGGCCAGCGCACCCAATGTCTCTAGAATTGTGATGTCTTCCTCGGTATAATGTACATTGTTCGCTTTATTGAGCGCCTCGAAAACCCCGATCAGATTGCCCTGATAATGTAATGGCACCGCCAGCAGGGAGCGGGTTTGGAAACTGCTCACCACATCCACTTGGCGGAAGTGACGCTCGTCCTTGCTGACATCGTCGATGATCAGCGGTTCGTTTTTGCGCACAACCCAGCCGGCAGCGCTGGTGTTGACCGGTACGCTGATGCTTTTTAGCAGCTCGCGGTGATACCATGGGACTGCTGAGAAATGCAGTTCTTGGCCTTCCGCATCGTACTCGAGGATCGAAGCGGTTTCACTATCAGTCAGCTCAACGGCCGCGGACAGGATCGCCTGCAGATAGGATTCCATATCTTTCTCGGCAGACAGGTCATGGGTCAGATCAAGGATGCGTTCGAGTCGTTGATCGGGTTTGATGGGCATGTCGGAAATCGCCTCTCGCGGTAAGATTATACATCACAGGCCAGTCGGAACCGTGGTTTTGTGATGAAAATCGAATACAAAATTGCAATTCAAATTTAGGAGAGCTTATGGCTAATAGAAAAGTACGCGTCGCTGTGATTGGCGTTGGAAATTGCGCCTCTTCGCTTGTGCAGGGAACGCAGTTTTACAAGGGTGCGGCGGACGATACTGCCATCCCGGGTATCATGCATACCCGCCTCGGTGAATATCACGTCAGTGACATCGAATTTACCATGGGGATCGATGTCAATGTAACCAAAGTGGGAAAGGACCTTTCAGAAGCAATTTTTGCTGAGCCCAATAACACTTATAAATTTGCAGACGTTCCGTTCTTAAATGCCCCGGTAGTGCGCGGCATGACTCACGATGGACTTGGCAAATATCTATCGGGCATGATTCAGAAGGCGCCCGGGCCCACCGCTGACATTGTCAAGCTTCTCCGCGAAACCAAAACGGATGTCGTTGTGAACTTCCTGCCAGTCGGTTCGGAAATGGCAACCAAATGGTATGTGGAACAGGCACTCGAAGCCGGCTGCGCATTCGTGAACGGTATTCCGGTCTTCATTGCTTCTTCCGATTATTGGGCCAAGCGTTTCCGCGACGCGGGTCTGCCCATTCTTGGCGATGACATCAAATCGCAAGTGGGCGCGACCATTTTGCATCGCGCGCTCGCGACCTTGTTTGTGGATCGTGGCGTGCGCATTGATCGCACTTATCAACTGAACTTCGGTGGCAATACCGACTTCCTCAACATGCTTGAGCGCGAGCGCTTGGAGAGCAAGAAGATTTCCAAGACAGGCGCGGTCACCAGCATGATTCCGTATGACCTCGGTCACGATAATGTTCACGTTGGTCCGAGCGACTATGTGCCGTGGCTCACCGATCGCAAATGGGCTTACATCCGCATGGAGGGCACTACCTTTGGCAATGTGCCGCTTAACATGGAAGTCAAACTCGAAGTGTGGGATAGCCCTAATTCTGCAGGCGTGATGATCGACGCGATTCGCACGGCCAAGATCGCGCTCGACCGCGAACTAAGTGGCCCGATTGTTGGCCCATCCTCGTATTTCTTCAAGACACCTCCCAAACAATTCCGCGACGATATTTGTCGTGCAAAAGTGGAAGCCTTTATCCGAGGCGAAAGCGAAGAATAGACACAAAGGCGGCTCAACGGGCCGCCTTTGAATTTGATACAATACATTTTATGCAACCCATCGTCCGCTTCTTTCTCGCCCTCAGTTTGGTTTCCGTTATTTTGACCGCGTGCCAGTCCGCGCCGGCTTCACCGACTCCCGACCTCGGCCCGGCGCTCACACAAGCTGTGGCAACTGCCCTTGCACAACTTGCGACTCCCACGTTCACTCCCTCGCCGGTTCCAACCGCGACTGTGGCTCGTACTCCACCGCCATTACCAGCCCTTTTTACGACTACCTTGCCTGATCCTTTGGTTAAACCTCATACGTATATTCAAGATGCGTGTCAGTATCTCAAAGATAAATGGACTCCAACGAATGCCGCACCCGGTACGATTGTCATGGCGGTTATGATACATTCGATCACCAAAGGGACGATTACTGATCCTCTCGGACAAATCAGTGTTCAAAATTTCAAGCAGCTAATGAATGATTTGCACGAACAGGGATTTACTGCCATTACTGCACAACAGTTGGTAGATTTTCTTTATACCAATGCTAAGATTCCTGAACGCTCGGTTATCCTTATCCAGGATGATCGCAAAACTGCTGAAAACTTCACTGAACATTTTCTTCCCTACTACCAGCAATGGGGATGGCCAGTAGTCAACGGTTGGATTAGCTTGGATGACTCGATTGGAAGACAATACTTGCCGGAGAATGTTGCTTTGTCGAAGCAGGGTTGGGTCGATTATGAAGCCCATGGGGTCGTTCACAATGTTCCTATCTCAAGCACCTCAAGCGACGAATATATGCGAGGGGAGTTGTTTGGGTCCATGCAGGCGATACAAAAAAATTTTGGTAAAACGCCGGTTGCATATATTTGGCCAGGTGGGGGTTTTACTCCAAAAGCAGTCCAACTCGCGCGGCAGGCGGGATATAAAATTGGTTTTACAACGAGCCCGCGCGGGCCTATGATGTTCAATTGGATTCCACAGAGAGACCAGGACGACCCTCAAAATCCTTGGTACATTGCGGAGGGATCATCAGGCGATCCGCTGATGACACTGCCGCGTTATTATGACAGCACTGCTGGAGCTCATATCGACGAAGCGAGGCAGATCGGTCAACAGGCTGACGCGTACGCGGAGCAAAATAAAGCGACAGAACTCGACTACTATAATATTGTCTGCGCTGCGAAATATGGAGCGATTCCAGCGCAGTAATGTTGCGGGCATATCTAATTTATCTTTATGCCAGTTTGAGAGCGAGATTTCATAATCCCATGTCTGATTGTGTCTTTTGCAAAATCGTATCCAAAGAGATTCCTGCGAAGGTTCTCTACACGGACGAACAAGTCACGGCGTTTCTGGATATCAACCCGCTCGCGCCGACTCATATCCTGATCATTCCCAACAAACATATTTCATCAGTCAACGATCTCAAGCCTGAAGATGAAAGTTTGATGGGTCATATCATTATGGTTGCGCGCCAAGTTGCCATCGAACAAGGGATTGCAGAAAACGGTTATCGTTTGATCACTAACACGGGCGTGCATGCTGGACAGACAATCTTTCATATGCACTTTCACTTATTGGGTGGACATCGCATGAAATACCCGATGGGATAGAATAAAAAAATGGCGACCAATTCCGGTCGCCGTTTTTTATTTCTTCTTCAGAAAACTACTGCTGCCGCTTAGCTTGCTAGCCGGGCGTCCCATGCGCCAGGCATACCAGCCAAGCCCGCCTCCGCCGAGCAGTAAGACAGCTCCTGCAATTCCCAGAATTGTGGAAGTGAATCCGCTGCCGTTGTTATCTGTTGTCGGCGAGACAGTTGTCTGTGTGGATTGCGCACCAAAAGAGACATCTGCAATATCGCCTTGCCTCACATCCAACTTACGGGCCAGATCAACAGTGGGATTGTAATTATCGGGAATAGCCACGCTGATGTTGTAACTGCCTTCAGGTACATCCGTGAAACACACACCGTGATATGCCGGATCAGAATTGGCAACTGTGGGCTGTGTGGCGGAATATGCGCCATTGATTTCAGTCACGCTGATCGCGCCACCTGCGATCGCACCTTCGTTCGCGTCGCGCAGCGCGTTGCCGTTTAGATCGTCAAATAGCAAAACGCAGATTTGTGTGGTTCCGCTTTGCGGCGTGGGCGTAATGGTGGGGGGCAAAGGCGTAGGAGAAGGCCCTGGGGTGTTGGTAGCAAGCGCGGCCCCCGCGAGACCGATGAGCAATTCCTGCCCTTGAATGACTGTGCAGTTCGCGTCCAATTTACTGTTCAGCGCGCGCAATTGTTCCACGCTGATTTGATTGAGCAACGCGATGCGGATGCAGGTGTCGCCGGCCTGAACGGTGTAAAGGATACGTCCGTCAGCGCCGGGCGTGGGTGTGGCATATTGCACTTGAGCAACAGGCGCGGCCGCGGCGGGCAGCCACAAGCCAAATACAATCAAGGCACAAAATAAGATAAGAATGAGAAAACGTTTGAGATTCACCGGGCGAGATTATATCATTTCAAATTAAGTACTTCATACACATCAACAGGTTGTGCCTTGCCCTTGACTGTCAGCGGCTCGAACGGTTTGGCTTGCACATCTTTCTTCACGCGCTCATAGACTTGTTTGCTGATCAAAATTTGATTCTTCGCAGAATTTTCCTGGATGCGTTTGGCTGTGTTAACGCTGTCGCTGATGGCCGTGTATTCGAGTCGTTTCTCCGTGCCGATCCAACCAAGAATGGCTTCGCCGTAATGGATGCCGACTCCGAACGCCAGTTGGTCGCGCTTGGGCAACTTACGATGCAACTCCGCGATTGCGTCGCGAATGGCGAGCGCGGCCCGCACCGCGCGTAGACTGTGATCTGGTTGCGGCAAAGGAGCGTTGAACCACGCCATGACCGCGTCACCGAGGAACTTATCCACGGTGCCTTCTTCACGTAGGACGGCTTCCGCCGCGGCTGCTAGGTATTGATTCAAAACAGCGACGAGTTGTTCAGGAGTCTGCTTTTCGGAATAGGTTGTGAAGCCGCGGATGTCCGCGAAAAGAATCGTGATATCCACGCGTTTGCCGCCGATTTGCAAACTGTTCGGGTCGATCTGATCGAGCACCGCGGGCGAAACCATGCGCTCGAGCAAGCGACGCTGCGCTTCCAGTTTTTTGCGTTCGGTCAAGTCATCAAGCACGATGGCCACGCCTTGAGTCTTTTGACCGGCGTCTTTGAGCGACGAGAGGTTGAAGCGCCAATCCGCGTTGCCGCGCCCAGGTAGAATGTGATTGACTTCGAAGTCAACAATGGGTTTATCCGTTTGACGAAGTTCGGCGAGACGTGGCTGAATCTCCTGGGCAACGCTGGGCAAGACTTCGTCCAGACGATGACCGACGATGTCGGTAGCCGTGTGCCCGAGGATGGCTTCGGCCGCGCGGTTGCAAAGCGTCACTTGATTTTCAATATCAGCTGTGATGACACCGCTGGCGATGGATGCGAAAATGTTATCCATCAAACTTTTGAGTTCGATGACTTCGGCCAACGTTTGGCGCAGAGATGAAAACAAGCGCGCGTTATCGATAGCGACCGCGGCCTGGTTGGCAAACGCGGTCAACAAGTCACGTTCGGAATCGGTGAAGATGCCGATGCGAACGCGGTTATCGGTGTAGATGACGCCGATCAGTTCGTTCTTGACTTTGAGCGGCACACACAAAATCGAACGCAAGTTGAAAGCGACGATGCTTTCCTGGCCGACGAAGCGCTGATCTTCCTGCGCGTTGGTCGTGACCAGCGGCTCGCCTGATTGAATCACGCGTTGAACAATGGTGCGACTGAAAGTGAGTTCTGAAGTGTTGATTGATTCTTGCCCCCAATTGCGTGCGATGCGCGTGGCCATTTCGCCATCGTCTTCGCGCAGCATGAGGAAGCCGCGTTCGGCGCGCGTCAGGCGCACAATATTATCCATCACAATGCGCAAGACCTCGTCGAGTTCGAGCGAGGAGTTGATCACTTGTCCCACATTGGCTAACGCGAGCAAATTGTTATGTTCAGTCTCGAACGCTTGAAATTGACTTCCGATGCGTGTGAGAGTCGACTCCAATTCGCTCAAGTCGTTGACGACATCGCCTGTGGGCTTGGTTTTGCTTTTTTCCAATTCGCCGCGAATCTTTGCGGCCTGTTTGCTAAGAGTCAATATTTGTGTATGAACATCGGATGGAAGAGTTCGGTCAGCGGCCATGATTTTTATCCCAATGTGAAGCGGACGCGCAAGTGATTCCAGGTTGTGAAGAGACGAGCGCGTACTGTGTAGGCGAGCAGTGTAATCGCTGCTCTACGGGCGCGCGTTGGGTTGCCCGGTCGCGGGCTGTATAACGCGGCTTGATGTTCTGCCAGCAGCGAGTCGATGGCGGCGTTGGCAGAGGGCAGGATCGAGCGCAAAATGTCGGCGCGTTGTGTTGGAGTGATGTGCATAGGTTGGGGCTTTCCAAGCCAACTCAGGCTCACGTTGATGGCGTGAAACGAACGCTCGATGGGAGTGAGGCGCGACCAATTCGCCCAGCGCTCTATCCAATTCGGTGGCTGCGAGCCATTGCGTGAGTATACATCTGAAATATAAATCGGGAGGCGCGACATTAATTCATATCGACGACCGGCCCATATCATTACTCCTAATAACGCAAGCAGCAAAACCGTTAATGTTGCGTGGCCGAGAGGAGTCTGGAAGAAGGGGGGACGTTTGGCCGCGTTCGCGTCCGATGCTTCATTTTGAGGAATCTGGTTGGGTTCCTGTTGCAGGGCCGGCGGTCCAAAAGTTAATCCACTGTTCGCGGAAGGTGTAGTCGGACTCTGTATGGTGGGGCGTACGAGCGGAGCCTGACTAGCGGTTGGTTCAAACTCCACCCAACCAATATTTGGAAAATAAACTTCGGGCCAGGCGTGCGCGTCTGCTTGATGAACGTTATACCCGTAGCTGGAATTTCCACTTCCATTGTTTTCCTGCACAGTGCCTTGTGCAAATCCAACGGCCATGCGTGCCGGGATTCCCAATGTGCGCAGCATCAACACTTCCGCGCTGGCATAATATGTGCAAAATCCTTTTTTGTAATCAAACAAAACCCACAATACCGGATCGCTGTTCGAAGGCGGCGCGTCTATTTTGATGGAATACGTGATTTGGGTGCGCAGAAAATCTGTTATCGCTTCGGCTTTGTCAAAGGGGGTATTCTGATTCTGTGCAAGCTCGCTAGCCAACGGTTTAAGTTGTGCAGCTACGTTATCCGGGACTTGCAGATAATTGGAAATGACCCAATCAGGATAATTCTCACCGGCGCCGCGTAAATCCTCAATGGTTGGGTCAGCGATTCTCGCGCGGACCTGATACCTGTCTCCGGCAGAAAGAGTCGGTTTCGCCAACCAAGCCAAAGGGTCCTCTGAAGCGTCCGGCGCAGTTGTCGCTAGAATGCTGCCCGGACGATTGACCCAAAACGTGTCCTCTGGAACATAGAGCAACCCCAATCTTGAAGTCAGGGAAGTAAAAGTAAAAACTGTCTCTCTCTGTTTTTCTTCGTCTGCCGCCAACGTTACTTGGTCAGTTGTGGGAGAAAAAGCTTGTGAGGTTCCGATTGTGTTGGCCCACTGTCCGTTGGAATAAAAATCGTAGACGCGCCCGCGCCAATAATAACGAGGCGGTTGACTGTCCAACGGGCCACTGATTCGAACGGTGAAGATAAGATTGTTTCCGAGAGTCGCGTCCCGTCCCAGCGCAAGTTTATTGCCGTAGAAGTCACCGCCGCTGGCACTGCCATGAGTCGAATTCAGGCTGGTGACCGCGTTGGAAAGACGTTCACGCAAAGGTTTGGAAAAATCGTTCCATGTTTGCGCAGCAGACTGCAAGCTCGAAAGCGAAGTCGGCAGCGACCAAGCTAGAAATACGATCAGCGCGCTGATGACCAGTAGGCTGTTCCTCAAATCCTGTACGGACTCGGACGTGACAAAGACGCGCTCGTGTTCCCATCTCGAATGATTCTGGCTAACGTATAACCTGCCCAATAACACGAGCGCGAGAAAGATGTAAACGGCCAACTCCCAGATCCGAATCGACAGGAAATAATCGTAGAGTTGTACGATCAGGGCTGCTAATCCGGCTGGCAGGACAACCGCCAGATAGTTTTTATACCGAGTCAAGTAATATCCCGCGGCGAGACCAATCAGCCAATATCCCAGTGAGACAAAGGCCACAAAGAAAAGGGAATCGTCCACCGGTTTGCGAGTGACGAATTGGCCGAAGGAAAACCACATTCGTCCGCCGAGGCTGGCCAGACGTTCAAGGAGAGGCGCATCTGCTTGAATCGCCAGAACCAATTGCCACGGAACGATCACAATCGTATATAAAAGCGCGAGCCAAGTGACGACTCGTCGATGGAAGGTGCTATATCCCAGTGCTAATCCCAGAATCACACTATATGCGGCGAGCGTTTGCGTGAAAAAAAGAAACGGCGCCCAACTCGTCATTACCAGGCGCGCGGCCGATACCTGAATCAGGAGCAGAACCAAAATGGCTGATGGCCAATCCCAGCTTCTGCGCGGAATAGAAACCTCTCCCATTCTTTGAGTGTACAATGAACGTAATTGGGCGTCAATTGCGAGGTCCGGAAGGTTCTTTCGTCTCGCCTTGCGGAAAAAATTTAACTTTGGATTGGTTGAAATTTCAAAACTGTTATTCATCTGTAAACTTTATGGGTTGTCTTTTCATTTCAATTTGTCGCGAGCCGCCCAAGGGATAGGGGCGGTTCTGTTATAATCCGCCATACTTAGGGCTTAGGATGTGCCCACCCTTTGGAATGTAGATGACTCTCGAACGTGGAACGTTACTGCATAAGCGTTATCGAATTGTTGAAATCCTCGGCCAGGGGGGGATGGGGTCTGTTTATCGCGCTGTAGATGAAAATCTGGGCGTGGATGTTGCCGTCAAAGAAAATTTATTTACTACAGATGAATATGCTCGCCAATTCCGCCTTGAGGCGGTGATTTTGGCGAATCTGCGTCACCCAAACTTGCCGCGCGTCTCTGACCATTTTGTGGTCGGCGAGCAAGGGCAATATTTGGTTATGGATTTTATCGAGGGTGAAGATCTTCGCCAGCGGATGGAACGTCTCGGCATGATCTCGGAAGATGATGCAGTTCAAATCGGCGCGGCCATCTGCGATGCGTTGACTTATCTGCACACACGCAAGCCTCCCATCCTTCATCGCGATATCAAACCGGGCAATGTCAAAATCACTTCAGATGGTCATATTTATCTTGTGGATTTTGGTCTTGCCAAAGTGGTGCAGGGGAGTCAGGTCACTACTACTGGTGCGCGCGCGATGACACCCGGTTACTCGCCGCCGGAACAGTATGGAACTGCACGCACTGATCCACGAACAGATATTTACTCGCTGGGCGCTACTTTGTATGCTGCCTTGAGTGGCATCATCCCTGAAGATGGTTTAGCGCGTGCCATGGACAACGCGCAGCTCACACCGTTGCGCAAACGGAACACCAAAGTTTCTCGCAGGCTTTCCACCGCGATTGAAAAAGCGATGGCAGTGGAGCCTGATGATCGTTTTCAATCTGCCGAAGAATTTAAAAAAGCTTTGCTCGGCTCCAAGAGTAGAACTGAGCAGTTGAATGGAAATTATACAGTTTCTCCGCCTCCGTTGGATTCGCATGCCCTTCACAATGATTTAGGTGAAGCCAGCACTTCAATGGATCCACGTAAACCAGCAGTTTCCTCGGGCGCGTCGGATGTTCAGGAAGAAAAGCCCTTTATATCGCCGGGCAAAAGAAAAAGGGAGGAAAGGAAACGGCGTCAACGCGTTTTGATTGTGGTTTTGCTTCTTCTGTTGGCAGTTTTGGGTGGCGTCGCGTATGTGAATCCATCACTGTTATCCACTGATTTCCATAACGCATTTCTATTCTTTCGATCCCCCACGCGGCCGACTGCTACGTCAACTTTGACATCAACGGCAACGTTTACACCTCTGCCGACTCGAACCTTGGAAGACACAGCCACTTTTACTGCGACATCTATTCCGCCAACCGCCACATTCACGCCGACCAAGATTCCGCTTCCTGTTGTGACCGAGACTCTGATTCCATCCGCCACACAGCCACCTACGCTGACGATGACTCCCTCGCCCACTCCGCGAGGCGGTGGGTATGGTCAAATTGCATTTGCGTCCACACACACTGGCGTTTCCCAAATTTATTTAAGTGATTTAACAGGTAAGAATATTGTGCCCATTACCAACATGACTGGCGGCGCGTGTCAGCCTTCCTGGTCACCGGATGGAACAAGGCTTGTATTTGTTTCTCCTTGCAGCGGTCCGTATATTGTTGGACAGGATCCACCCAAAAATACAAGCCTGTATATCGTCAATGCAGATGGAACAAATTTAGATCCGTTGCCTACCGTTCCGGGCGGCGATTTTGAACCGGCTTGGTCACCGGATGGGACGCGTATTGCATTTACATCTTTGCGTGATGGTAATATGCAAGTCTATATTATGAAATTATCCGATCAGTCTGTGACGCGCCTGACCAATTCGTCTCTTTTCGGTTCGGATGCTACTGCAGAAGCGCGGCAGGCTACATGGTCGCCTTTTAGCAATCAGATCGCGCTGGCCGTCCGCCGGTTAAGCGCTTATCAAATTTGGACCATGACTGATACCGGACAGAATCCTCAACAGCTTGTTCGTAGTGGACAGGATCTTTGGGATTATTATCCGATATGGACAAAAGATGGAAAGGCTATAATCTTTTCCGAGCGCCGTACGGGTGCTATTGCACTCCCTTGGCAAATGAAAGCTTCCTATAATGAGAATGGCCCATCCTCTGCTGTACGCTTGAATCTTGGACTTGGACAATCTCCAATTGAACATGCAGCTCTTTCCAGCGATGGCCTCTGGCTGGCTGTACAATCCAGAGATACCACAGGAAATACAGATATATACTATATGATGGTCGCTGGTAGTGAAAGTACCCGGCTCACTTCAGATAAAAGCCAGGATTTCGATCCCACCTGGCGGCCAATTAACTCAACACCGTAAAACAAGTTCCTGGGGAGGCCCACCAAACTGGCGTTTCCCGCCAGTTTTTGTTTCTCCAAATTTTCTTGTGAAATTGTTTACGGATTGAAAGCAAATCGAAATATGTATTTTTTGCCGATTAAAGTACAATCGGTTTTTGGTATGCATTTTGGATACAATCTAAATAAGCAAAGCGAAAAAGATGCCTCTTGAAATTGGTACATTGCTGCACAAGCGTTATCGCATTGTAGAGGACCTTGCCCAGGGAGGGATGGGTTCTGTTTACGCGGCTATGGACGAGAACCTCGGTATACTGGTGGCGGTCAAAGAAAACCTTTTTACTACTGACGAATATGCGCGTCAGTTCCGTCTCGAAGCAATCATTCTGGCGAATCTTCGCCACCCGAATTTGCCGCGGGTTTCTGATCATTTTACGGTTGCCGGCCAGGGGCAGTACCTCGTTATGGATTACATTGAAGGCGAGGATTTGCGCCAGCGCATGGAGAGGGTGGGTTCGCTCTCAGAGGATGAGGTCATCACAATTGGAGCAGCGATTTGCGATGCCCTAACATACTTGCACACCCGCAAACCCCCTATACTGCATCGAGATATTAAGCCCGGTAACATCAAAATAACCCCGGATGGTCACATTGTTTTAGTCGATTTCGGCCTCGCCAAAGTGGTTCAAGGGGATCAGGCTACTACGGTTGGAGCGCGCGCCATGACGCCGGGATATTCCCCTCCGGAACAATATGGTACTGCCCGTACCGATCCTCGTACAGACATCTATTCACTTGGCGCGACGTTATATGCAATTGTCTCCGGCGTTATTCCCGAGGATGGTTTGGCACGTGCCATGGACAATGAACAGTTGGCCCCTTTGCGCAAGCGGAGTCCAAATACGTCGCGGAAACTAGCCGTGGCGATTGAAAAGGCGATGGCTGTTGATCCCATGGATCGATACCAAACGGCCAAAGATTTCAAACAAGCCCTTTTGGAATCAAAATCCAGAACACAACAACCGGAAGGTGCGTACATCATCGAGCCGCCACCGAGTGCTGTTGTCGGGGAAGTTATAGATGTTGAAAAGTCGAAATCCCCTGTGCTTGTACCTGCTTCTTCTTTGAAAAAGGATGAGCCGGCCTTTATTTCGCCTCGCAAAAAACAAATTTTGTTGGAGAGTCGCGTTCGACGAACTATTATCGGTGTATTGCTGGCTATATTGGTTTTAGGTTTTTTTGGCGTTAATTATTTTTATCCCGGGCTACTTTCTTTAGGTGCACAACGACTCTTCTCGCCAGCCTCTGCAGATCAGACCTTTGCCGCGTCAGTTGCAACCTCCACTTTGATACCGGAAAACAGCCCAACGTCCCAACCTGAAGCGGTTTTTTCGTCTCCTGTTCCGCCCAATACTCAAACTCCAATCCCAACGCCTCTTGGCTCCGAGGACTTGGAAATAGCCTTTGCTTCTACGAGGGCCGGGGTGGCACAAATTTATGTCTCTGACCTGCAGGGCCATATTCGCCAATTGACTCATATGAACGAAGGCGCGTGTCAGCCATCATGGGCTCCGGATGGAAGTAAGCTGGTATTTATTTCCCCATGTAAAGTTCAGCAGGATATTTATCGCGGTTCCAGTATGTATCTTATCAATTACGATGGAACCGGTTTGGAGCATCTCACAACAGTGCCCGGCGGAGACTTTGAACCAGATTGGTCTCCGGATGTAAGGCATATCGCTTTTACTTCTGTGCGAACTGGTAATATGCAGATCTATTCTTATGATCTTGATACGGGATTGACGACTCGCTTGATTCGTACCCCTAGAGACGAGGATGCTCGTCAACCGGCTTGGTCGCCTGATGGAAAACAAATCGCGTTTGCGTTACGTCGAGGTGACAAAGTTTATCAGATATGGCTGATGTCAAACGATGGTAGAGATCCGGTCCAACTGGTGCGCAGCGGGGATCGTCTTTCCGATACTCTTCCGGAATGGTCGCCGGATGGGAAATTGATCCTATTCGATCAAACGCCCACTGATAAATTTGCCTTCCCCAGCCTGTTTATGATTCCGCTTGAGCCTAATTCAGACCCAGTCAAATTGAATATGGGTGTCCTATCGATTAACAACGTGTCTTATTCTTCCGACGGTTTTTGGCTTGCGTTTGAAAACGTGGGAGAGCATGGCTCGGAAGTCTATTACATGACGGTTACAGGCGCACAAAAGACGAATTTAACAAACGATCTCGCCGGTGACTTCGATCCGGCTTGGCGGCCCACGCCGAAGTAAAAAGTTAAAATCTCCTGCTGATGCAGGAGATTTTTTATCTTCGTAATCACTTGTAAGCGATTCTTACACTCCTCTTATTGACGCTCACTTTCCAGCATGTTATTATTATTCATGATGTATTAGCACTCTCTTTTTGAGAGTGCTAATCATGAGAGCATATATGGTTGATTTAACTGAGCGACAAAGTTCACTGCTGATGCTGGTTATCCGCGATTATATTGAAACGGCTCAACCAGTCGGTTCAAAGCACCTCGTTGAGCACTATCATCTTGATCTGTCGCCTGCTACGGTGCGCAACGAGATGGGCACCCTGACTGAGATGGGTTATCTTCGTCAGCCACACACTTCAGCCGGACGTGTACCAACCGAGGAAGGATATCGCGTCTTTGTTGGGCAGATGGTGAATCAAGCGGAACTCCCCGCTTCCATTCAGCAGACCATCACACATCAGTTTTATCAATCCCGCCCGGATATCGATCAGTGGATGACTTTGGCCGCTTCGGTGTTGGCGCATCAATCGCAGGGCGTATCTGTGGTCACTGCGCCGCATCCTGAACAGGCGCGTTTCAAGCATGTGGAATTGATCTCGACTCAAGGCCGTCAGGTGTTGATGGTTTTGGTCATGACGGGCGGCGAAGTGAGTCAGCAGATTTTGACTTTGGCCGAGCCGGTTTCTCAAGAACGATTGAGTCAGACCGCCACGCGTCTCAACCCGACTTTGGCTGGCCGCGATGCAGAAGAGTTATCTGCACTTCCAACTCGCCCTGATTTGCTCGATCAGGATATCCTGA
>DATKNJ010000235.1:0-4299 GCA_035541395.1 Anaerolineales bacterium | reverse complement strand
GAAAGTCGCCATGATAAAGAAGGAAAAGGAGCAAGAATGGTCGAAACTGAAATCCCCATGAATGCCGAGGTGCATTCGATGGAAGGATCATATGGTCATTCGGTATGCGTCATCGTGGATCCAATTAAGGATGAAGTCACGCACCTGGTCGTTCGGGAAAATAACTTCCCACAGACTCAAAGATTGGTTCCCATTCACCTTGTTCAGATTACATCTCCCCAGCAAATCAATCTGGCAACCACGCCGGAACAATTGAAGAAGATGGATGTCTTCGTAGAAACAGAATTCATTCCATCCAATCCGGAATTAACCTCCATGATGATCTGGCCATATGTCGAACCAGCGGTTGGATTCATTACCATCGAGCACGAGAAGATGCCAGCCGGAGAGATCGCGATCCGCCGCGGCACGCGCGTGCGCGCTACCGACGCGTCCATTGGCCGCGTAGACGAACTGATGATCGACCGACAGACTGAGAAGATCACGCACATCGTTCTACGCGAAGGCCATCTGTGGGGAAAGAAGGATATTTCCATTCCCGTGTCACAGATCGAAAGCATGGATAAAGACTCCATTCATCTTAAACTGTCCAAAGGCGAGGTGGAAGCACTTCCAGAAATTCCCATTCGGCGATTCACTTCATAGATCATCGAATAATTTGACCATCGAATTTATACTTAAGGTAAGGTATAGAGCCTTTCCTGCCATCAGTAGAGATGGCAAAAAAGAAACGCAAAAATGAAAAACACGATTCCATTAGGCCGCATCATCGGCATTCCCATCGGGCTGGATTATTCCTGGTTTTTGATCTTCGCCCTGATGACCTGGTCACTAGCCGCCAGTTACTATCCGTCCGAATTCAAGAATTGGTCCACGGCCGAATATTGGATGGTCGGCGCGGTGACCGCCATTTTATTATTTGTCAGCGTTCTGCTTCACGAACTGGGCCACTCGGTGATTGCCTTACGATATAAGATTCCGGTTCGCAGTATTACGCTCTTTATCTTTGGCGGTGTGGCACAAATCGGATCGGAACCACCCAGCGCCATCGCCGAATTTTGGATCGCAATTGCCGGACCGATTGTCAGCTTTATACTCGCCATTTTGTTTGGGATCATGAAACCACTGTTCGGCGCGTTTTCCCCAATTCTTGCCTTGGCGGAATATCTATCTTACATCAACGGTGCGCTGGCGCTTTTCAATTTAATTCCCGGATTCCCACTTGACGGCGGACGCGTGTTTCGCGCCATTGTTTGGGGCCTGACAAACAATTTACACAAAGCCACAGTGGTGGCCGCGAACGTGGGACGCTTCATTGCTTATGCGTTCATCCTCGTTGGCGTATGGCAAATGTTCACCGGCGATTTCGGGAATGGCTTATGGATCGCCTTCATTGGCTGGTTCCTCGAGAACGCAGCTTCATCTCAACTCCAGCAGCAAAATATTCAGGAATTGCTGGCGGGCCATCGCGTGTCCGATGCGATGCGTCGCGATTTCGTGTCAGTGGATATCAACACAACGTTGGAACAACTCATCGACGAGCATATTCTCGGTGGTGCGCGGCGCAGCCTGATCGTCAGGCAGAACGATGCCATTGTCGGCTTGCTCACTTTGCATCACATCAAGACCACTCCGCGCGAGAACTGGCCGACGACCACCGCTGGTCAGGTGATGATTCCCGCGCAGGATATGAAAACGATTCGTCCGGATGAAGAGTTGATGCAAGCTTTGGGAGAGATGGACCGGGACGGCGTCAACCAGTTACCTGTCATGGAAAACGATCAGATCAAGGGCATCTTGGGGCGGGATGACGTGATCAGCATGATTCGCACGTTAAACGAATTCAATCATCGGTAATCAAAAATTCATCTATTGCTCTTATTATTTTCGGTCATTACTTTGAAATCATACAAAGGAGATATTAAACATGGAACTTGCAATGATTGGTTTGGGAAAGATGGGCATGAACATGGCTACCCGTTTGGTGCGCGGTGGCCATCGCGTAATCGGTTTTGCGCGCACGCCTGCGACTGTTGATGAAGCGATCAAGAACGGTGCGGAAGGTGCACATTCCGTTGAAGAAGCGGTCAGCAAATTGAAAGCGCCGCGCGTCGTATGGGTGATGGTTCCGGCTGGCCAAACCACAGATGATACGATTGAGAAATTATCCGACTTATTACAAAAAGGCGATATCGTCATCGATGGCGGCAACTCGAATTACAAGGATACGATCCGCCATGCTGAAATTTTGGAATCAAAAGGTATCGACTTCGTTGACTCAGGCACAAGCGGCGGCGTGTGGGGCATCACGGAAGGATATAGCATGATGATCGGCGGCAAACCGGAAGTCGTGGAAAAGTTGCGCCCCATTTTCGAGACGCTGGCTCCGGCTCCCGATAAAGGCTGGGGACGCGTCGGCCCGCACGGCTCGGGACATTATGTCAAGATGGTGCACAACGGAATCGAATACGGCATGATGCAGGCTTTTGCCGAAGGCTTCAGCATTTTGAAGTCGAAGAAAGAGTTCGAGTTGGATCTGGCGCAGGTTTCGCACATCTGGCAATATGGCAGCGTGGTGCGATCCTGGTTATTGGATTTGGCTGCCCGCGCCCTCGAGCAGGATTCAGACCTCTCTGAGATCAAACCCTGGGTAGCCGATTCTGGTGAAGGCCGCTGGACAGTTTTCGAGTCAATCGATTTGGATGTGCCCGCGCCGATCATTACATTGGCGCTGCAAATGCGCTTTGTCAGCCGCGACGAGGAAAACTTCACGGCGCGTATGCTCTCGGCTCTGCGCAATCAATTCGGCGGACACGCGATCAAAAAAGCGGACTAAACATTCTCTCGTCTTCAAGAAATCTTGTTTTCTTTTTATTAAATGTAAAGTGAGTTCTAATGGCAAATGGCAACGACAACGGTTTAATCACTTCGATTGTGATCTTCGGCGCGTCGGGTGATCTGACTCAACGCAAGCTGATCCCCTCTCTTTTCAATCTCTCGCGCAAAGGGCGCATGCCCGAAAAATATATTATCGTCGGTTTTGGCGGCACGCCGTTTACCGATGAAGAATTTCAAAAACATCTTTTGGATGGCGCCAAGCAGTTCGCAGGCTTTCCATTCACAGATGAAGAATGGGCGAACTTCCAACCCCACCTTCATTATCATCAAGGCAAATACGCCGAGCAAAATGATTTTCAAGGGCTGGCCAAATATCTCGCGCAAATGGAAGAAGGCGAGGCCAATCGCGTATATTACATGGCGATTCCACCTTCACTCTTTCCGGTCACAGTGGACAACCTGAAATCCACCGGCCAATTGGAGGAAAACGGCGGTTGGCGGCGCGTGGTGTTGGAAAAACCTTTCGGTACCGATTTGGCTTCCGCAGAAAAATTGAATCAACAAGTTCACAAGGCGCTGAACGAAAATCAGATTTATCGCATCGATCATTATCTCGGCAAAGAGACTGTTCAAAATATTTTGTTCACGCGCTTTGCCAACACCATCTTTGAGCCGCTTTGGAATCGCAACTACATCGATCATGTGGAAATCACGGTCTCGGAAAAAGTTGGCTTGGAACACCGCGCCGGATTCTATGACGGCGTTGGCGTGCTGCGCGATATGTTCCAAAATCACTTGTTGCAACTGCTCACGCTGGTTGCGATGGAACCGCCCGCTTCCTTCAACGCCGGTCACTTGCGCAACGAAAAAGTCAAAGTATTGAGCGCGATCCAACCGATGACGCCAGAGCAAGTCGCGGTCAATACAGTGCGGGCGCAATATCGCGGTTATCGCGAAGAGCCGCAAGTCAAGCGCGATTCGACCACGGCTACGTATGCCGCGCTGCGTTTGTTCATCAACAATTGGCGCTGGAAAGGCGTGCCGTTTTATCTACGTTCCGGCAAACGCCTTGCCGAAAAGAAATCGCAGATCATCATCCAATTCAAAGAACCGCCGCTGGCTATGTTCCCAATGCAAACTATGAAACAGAACATGCTCGTACTTTATTTGCAACCCGATGAAGGCGTGCACCTGCGCTTTGAAGCCAAAGCGCCGGATACGGTCGCTGAGACGCGCTCGGTGGACATGGAATTCCATTACGCGGAGGCCTTCGGCCAAACCGCGATTCCCGAATCCTACGAACGATTGTTACTGGATGCGCTGCAAGGCGACGCGTCGCTGTTCACTCGCGCCGACGAAGTGGAAACAGCTTGGGCGTTGATCGATCCGATTCTGCAAACGTGGGAAAAGCATCAGACTCCGCCGTTAGCTGTCTACAGGCCGGACAGTTGGGGCCCCGCC
>DATKNJ010000234.1:0-3945 GCA_035541395.1 Anaerolineales bacterium | reverse complement strand
CGTGATCACGTTCCACGGAAAGACGCCGGCAAAGCCTTGCAGAAAAACAAACCACATCGTGCGTTTCTTGAAAATCTCTTTGGCTTCTGCCCATGAAAAATGGAATTGGCCGATCTCTTCTGCTTCCAGGCCTTCGAATTCGGGTTCGGCTTTGCCGCGTGGCATTTCTTTCACGCCAAAGAAGATCAACACCGCAACGACCAGCCCGAGAGAACCTGTTACATAAAATGCCTGCCGCCAACCGCCAATCAGCGGCGCGACCATCAATGCCATGATCATTCCGAGCAGATAACCAAGAGGCTGCGCGAGTTGAAGGAGCCCATAAATTTTGCCGCGCAAGTTCGGACCGAAATAATCGGCCACCAACGAATACAAACCGGGATATGAAGAGTCGTCAATGCCAGTCGAGGCGCGCGTCACTAAAAAGGTTTTGTATGTCGGAGCGACCGCGCTGATCCAGGTCGTCGCGCCCCAAATGAACGAGGCCAATGCCAGCAACTTCGCGCGGGCATAACGGTCATACAAATAGCCCCAAATCGGATACAAGACTGTCCCCACCAACAACGCGCCGGAATTGATGAAGCCCCATTGCGTGTCGTTGATGCCGAATTGATTCTCGATGGTCTGCTGCATCGGGCCGATCATCAAACGATCCGTCTGATGCAGGAGCATGAAGACAAAAAACACGATGACAACGAACCAGCGATAGCGCGAGCTTTGTTGTTTGGACATGAATTGACCTCGCCAATAGGAATAAGGAAAGTGTACAACAGATAAAAAAGCGAGTCAACAAAACAGTGACGGTTTTCCGTCACTGTTCCAATTCATCCGAGTCTTCTTCGATAATCTCCTGCGCCAGTTTTTGCAGCGCGTCCACATCTTCGTTCTTATCGAACTTCGCAGCGCGCCAATATTGATCGAGCAAATCCAACGGACTGAGACTGCTCACCGTCTGATCGGCTGGCAATCGAATACGCGCTTCCAGTTGCGGCCTCTTCACCAAATGAAACTCAAACGCTTTCTCGGCATGTTTCCGCAGCGCCGATTCATCGATGAGCGCATCCCATTCGCGCGGATATTCGACTGTCAACTTCACGACCGCGTCTTCCAAATCCTTCGACTTCGGCAACGCGGATTTCAACTCTTCGGTCACGTTCTCACTGGACTTTAGGGTAATCCACCGTTCAATGAACGGACGTACATCTTTGAGCTTTCGCCACTCAACTTTTGTATCGCGGCCTTTTTGAACCTCGGCGATCACAAAAAATTTATCATCTTTCGCTTCGCCGAAATCCACGCGCTCGATCGAACCCGGATAGATCACCGGCGGTTGATGACCATCATTCACATCCTGCGGTTTGTGAATATGTCCTAACGCCACATAACTCAAGCGCGAATCCTTGACGAGCGAGCCGGGCAAGACCAAATCCGCGCCCAACATGACCATGCGTTCCGAACCGAAGGTCGCGCCTTGCACGGACGCGTGCGCGGTGAGAATAATCGGCAGAGATGAATCCGCTTCGGCGAGCCAATTCTGGACCAAGTCCGAGATGCGTGATTCGAGATTTGAAAAAACTTCCTCGGGAGTCTCGGCACTCATTTCCAGAGAAGCCATCAAACCGGAACGCGAAATCCACGGCATGGCGATCACTTGCACAGGCAAATCCCATAAATCTTTTGGCGCGAGAAACTCAGGTTTCTCCAAAACGCGAACAAATGGAACTTGTAATGTTGCAAATTCTTGAATGGCATGGGCGCGTCCCGCGGCTGGCGAAAGATCGTGATTGCCCACCAAAAGCAGAGTCGGGATTTTGGCCTGCGAGAGTCGAATGATGCGCTTGCCCCACTCGCGCTGGAAAGTCGGCGCGGGCGAACGATCTTTATATGCGTCGCCAGCAAAGATGACCATATCGACTTTTTCATCAATCGCCGCATCGATGATCGCGTCCAGCGATTTCAAAAAATCGAGCACGCGAATCGGCAAGCCCGTTTCGGGATCGTGACGGCCATAATTGGCCATGTCAATATGCGCGTCAGCGAAGTGGAGGAGTTTCATAGTTATGAACTAAACCCCAATTCCTGCAAGGCTTGTAACGCCACCGCCCATTTCGGATGGACTTTCAAAGCAGCGCGGTAATCATTGATCGCTAATTGAGTCTGACCGGTCATGTAGTAAGCGCGGCCGCGCCATAACAAAGATTCCTCCAGCACGGGCGCGCCGATTGTGTCGTTGAGAGTGGTATTCGCCAAATTGATCACGTCTGTATAACGATTGGTGTAATAGTACGCGAAGTACGGGCCTGTTTCATACCACATGATGCGAAACGGACGCATCGTGTCATCGTCGGTAAGATTGGCATAAAGATTGAAAGCCATATCATATGCTGACGCGGCGCTCGTATAATCGTTGAGCGCCACGTAACTGGTTCCCACATTGAACCACGCAAAAAATCGATTGATTCCGGTCAAGCTTTGACCTTCCTGCTGTGCCACCATCAACGCGTGACGAGCCGCTGAATTCGCATCCGCTAAAGGCCCGAGCAGAGACATCACCTGATTCTCGCGATCTGGCGGATAAACCACCACGAATAAAAAGTCAAACGAACGCCATCCGTCCATGAACTGTTGATATGGAATGTGAAAGTTCGGACCGTCGTTATACGTATCCTGAACAATCAATTCGCCAGTGGCATCATCATAACCTGTGATGAATTGATAGTGCCCCATCCAACTCACCTTACCGGTATAGTCTTGTTCGTAATAACCTTTTTCGGCTACTACCGGGAATCCACTCGCCAACAAATGCTTGACCATATCGATGTCGCCGCCATAACGCAAAACCGATGTAAGACCCGGCACATACTGAGTGATGTAATCCTGGAATTCATATGGCATCACATTTTTATCTGCATTGATCGGTTTCCCGCTGCTGCTGGTGTTGCCGGGCATCACCGCGCGGCCCACATCATCGCGATTGCCTTTCCAACCCCAATAACTTAACGCCATGGCGAAGTTGGTGGGGCCACAATAATTCCAGCGGCCATGCTGATCTTCGTAGACGAATCCCTTCAAATCAACGGAAGCAGGCAGAGGCGTGGACGTGACCGTTGGAGTCGGCGTCGGACCCGGTGTGGGAGTCGAAGTCGCTTGAGGCGTGAGCGTAGCCGATAGAGTCTGAATCGCTTGAGTCACTAGAATGCTCATCTGCGCTTGTTGAGTTGGTTGAAAGACAGCTTGATCGGGCGGACTAAAAAAATATTTCACGTTGGTCCGCAAATCATCCAAGCGCCAACTTAAGCGGTCGTGAATCGGCGGCAAAAAATATGCACCGATTCCCAACACCAATACTAAAGGCGACAACCATAAATAGCGAAAAACTCTACGCATGAAAAAGATTATATATCAGAAAAATTAGAGCCATCTTGGGGCACAGATAAAGTGGAGATTTTCTCACAAAATTCTCATAAACTCGCCCACTGAATAAAAAAACGAGCGACCTTTGAATGGTCGCTCGTTTGATTCGCTTTTACTCTTTCACTTCACCATCGATCACATCGCCATCACTCGGCGGCGGTGTGGACGGGCCGCCTGGCTGACCTTGCGGCTGGCCTTGTGCATAGAGCTGCTGACTCAAAGCGTGGAATGCGTTCTCCACTTCGCTGCTGGCTTTCTTGATACGGTTGAGGTCATCCGTTTGCGCGGCAGACTTGAGATCGTTGATCTTACTCTCAATCGAGCCGCGTTCCGCAGAGGGAACCTTGTCACCTAAATCGCGTAACGCCTTCTCGGTTTGGTATACCAAATTATCAGCAGTGTTGCGAGCGTCGATCACCTCGCGGCGTTTCTTGTCCTCGGCTTCATGCTGGCGCGCTTCCTGCACCATGCGATCGATATCGCCTTTGTTCAAGTTGGTCGAAGCCGTGACGGTTACTTTCTGCTCCTTGC
>DATKNJ010000233.1:0-8239 GCA_035541395.1 Anaerolineales bacterium | reverse complement strand
AGAGAGAATCGCTCGGCTTTTGAAGTGATTCTCTCTTTGACTTTTAGCTGCTACCGCTTCTATCCGCGTTTCCCACGCCGATACGCGCGCGGCGTCACACCGACTTCGCGTTGGAATGTTCGAGTGAAATGCGCGCCGTCTGCAAAGCCAACTGCCAGCGCGACTTGCATCATGGAATGATTGGTCGTTTCCAGCAATTTGCACGCTTGGCGGATTCGATAACGACGAAGATAAGTGATTGGTGTGATACCTAATTCCTGCCGAAAACAATCTGTCAAATAATCGGCGCTGATGCCTACTTGCTTGGCAATGTCTTCGCGGCTGATGGGTTCGGCATAATGTTTATGAATGTAAGCCATGGACTGCCGAACTAATTGTTGTGTCGCGCCTGCCAAAGTGTGCTGACGGCCAAGTGCCTTCTCGATGTGATTCAGAGTCTCGGCCGCGTTGAATAATCCTTTATTTAAGATTGTTGCCACGCCGCGGTTGCAGCGTTCGAGGTCGGCATCGGATAGGGAACGCGCGGTGAGTATCACAACTGGAATTTGCCGCGCCAGTTCCATTGTCTGGAGGCGATCGAGTACGGCGAAGCCGTCCATTTCCGGCATCATCAAATCCAATAGAATCAAATCCGGAGTAAGAGTCTTCAGCGAGTCCAAAGCTTCGCGGCCGTTGTGCGCCATAACCGCGCGGCATCCGGCTTGTTCCACCAAATGACTGTGCATCTCGAGAATGCCCGGGTCATCATCCACTACCAGCACAACCCGCTCTTTCGATTCGTTCTTGAAGTAACGCGTCAACTCTTCGACCAATTGTTCGGGTCGCAATGGCTTTGGCAGATAATTTAATTCCAGCAATTCGCCATGATCGTTTTCCGCGTCCAGAGAATAAGCCAATACAGGGATATGCTCGGTCGCCGGTTGCTGTTTAAGCATCCCGATGATGGCCCAACCTTCGCGGGTTGCAAGACTTTCGCCAAGGATGAAGGCTGCCGGTGGGGAGGCGACCATCGCGCTTAACCAATCCATTTGTTGATCAATATGGCAGACGCGAACGTCGAAGCCTTGTTCGGAAAGATGTTCAGTCAAGTGCTCTGCATCATTCTTGCCCTCCGTCAGTATAACGACTGCGTTTCCTCGCGTTGTGGATGTTGAAACAACATCCAGTTGTGTTGCTGCGGCTGATATCACGGGCAGATGAAACGAAAAGGTCGAACCGGTTCCCAAGTCGCCGGGCGACCGCATTTCGATTTTTCCGCCATGTTGTTCAATTAATTGTTTGGAAATGGTCAGGCCTAATCCTAGTCCGCTATATCCGGATTGCACCGTGCGCTCAGAACGATGAAACTCTTGAAAGATCGTATCCTGTTCTGCGGGCGATACACCGATCCCGGTATCGCTTACTGAAATCAAAGCCTGATGATCGGTAATTGATAAGCTTAACTTTACCTGGCCTTGTTGCGTGAATTTGACTGCGTTGCTGATCAAGTTCAAAACGACCTGACGCAATCGCGTCCGATCACCGAGCACCCACGGACCCTGTGCTGGAAGTTCAATATTCCACCCTAGTCCTTTTTCGCGCGCCAACTCTTCACCGATCTTGGCAGTCACTTGCAAGACTTCGGCCAAATCCAACGGCTCGCGCAGAATGCGGAGTTGCCCTGCTTCACTGCTGGCTAAATCCAACACATCGCCAATCAAGCGCGCTAGGTGCTGAGCGCTATTGGTAATTTGTTTAAGATCGCGCAAGATCGCACCCGAAGGTTCGGGCTGCTCATGTAAAGCCATTTCACTCAGACCAACGATCAAACTCAATGGCGTTCTTAACTCATGGCTGACCATGGACAAGAAGCGACTCTTGAGACGATTGGCTTCCTCGGCTAATTGGCGTCCTTCCAATGCGGTTCCGTATAAGCGGCTGGCGCGCAACGCCGAAGCAAGATTGTGCACAATCGCCGCGCAAACTTCCAGATCGGCGGCGTGTAACGCGACAAAGCCGGTCGTATGCTCGTCGATCGCGAGCGGCAAAATCGCTAGTTGAACGGCTGAAGTTGGAGGATACAGGCCCGGGGGTGGGAATTGACGCGTCGGAAATTCGCGCTTCATGCAGTTTTCCGAAAGTCCTGTCCCGATCAATATCTTACTTTGCGAAAATGGGTCATCTTCCTGCGAGGAGTACAAAGCTATCAGTGAATGTTGAATCCCAAGCTGAGGCAGATGTTGCGCCAAAATGCGCGTACTGGCCACAACATCTAACGATGCCAATAATTGCGAAGTCATCAAACCCAAGTGATTCGATGTCTCCATTTTCTTTAGCAATGCCATCACGCTCTGACGTTCAGCTAGGTCTGCAATTTCCAATCGAGCGTGGTCGATCAGTTCGCGCGCGAAATCTAGATCGGCGTCAGGTACGAGTGCATTTAGATTCTCCAATTGGCGATATAAAGTCGAGAACGCGGCTTGCCATGTATATGGATCTTCTTTGTGAACATCAAGCCAGTTTGAAAGATATCTTAAAGAAAGATCAAAGCGCTCTTGATTCCGGTCGGACAAGCTCGCGATGAAACCTTCGAGAATCTCATTGCACAAAGACTCCACTTCATTCTTTGAGCCGCGCCGCACTTCGATAAACGTTGCTTTGGCCATCAGATGCGATATTTGCATCTTCATTTTTTCAGAGTCTGATGATTGAGTGGAAAGTGGCGCGACCGAAATGTTTTCAAGTCGACAGCCACATGATTGACGAATCACCAGTTGAGTCGGAACCCGCGCATTTAAATCCCCGCCTTGTTTCCCTTCGATCATATCCAGCAGGGACATCATTGCCTGATACCCCAGCATAAACGTTGGATGACGAACCGATGTCAGCGGCGGAAGCTGCGACCGCGCTTCAGGGATGTCGTCAAACCCGATGACTGCTACATCTTCCGGAACGCGGCATCCCGCCTCTTTTAGCACATCCATCGCGCCGAGCGCAGAGAGATCATTGCTCGCGATCAAGGCAGTAAAGGGCGCGCTCGAGGCAAGAATCTGCCTCATAGCGATTTGGCCATCTTGTCGTCGATGCTCACCAAACGCGATCAGCCGATTGTCTTCTTCAAGATTAGCTTCCTGTAGTGCCGTGCGATACGCAGCCAATCGTTCCGCGCTATCACCGCCATGACCCAACTTTCCGGCGATAAAAGCAATTCGACGATGACCATGCTGAAGAAGATGATGAAAAGCTGCTCGGATTCCGCCCGCGTTGTCCGCTGCTACGACGGGTCCCGGCCGCTCTGAAGTGGTCAATACAACAGGGTAACCGGTTCGAATCAGATCCTGCACATATGCGAACTGTGCATCCGAAAAGTCATCTGGAATGATCAATAATCCGTTGGAATTCCACGGGCCTACCGGGACGAAATCCACATCCGGCCCCGGCACCGCCCAGACGGTTCGGCTGGCTAATGGCGTGCCCGGCAGAGAGATACCACATCCGATATTTAAATTGCAGTCTCGTTCACTGGCTGCGGCGCACACACCCTGAAGAAGAGAATGTGTGTAACTGTCAATCGCTGTCCCCTCATAAACCGACCATGTGGATAGAAAACCGATGGTGGGTCGCTTATGATTTCTGAAGTCCATGAGAGATTACTGATTTGGAAAATGACGATAGTTAAGTATAACATAAGGGCACCTATAAGCTATTCATAAGACTGTTTATTGTTTTGCAAGGTGGAAACCAAATGTTGGGAGCAAGAAACATACCAAAATGCAAGGAGAAGCGAAATATCGGACACATGCCTTGACGTTTCGATAGGAGGTTATTAAAATAGTTTCAATACTTAACTATTAATTAATTTAAATATTTTTCGAAAGGAATTATGGCTTCAACAGAGCGATTGCAAGAACAGGCGATTGAACGTTTTTGGGAAACGGTTCCACCCTTATGGAGTACGATTCGTGCCCATCTGCGCGCACAAGCCACGGATCAATTCGATATTTCCGTTGAGCAATTTCACGTGCTGCGGTATGTCCGCCGCGGTACCGATACCATCAGCGAATTGGCGACCGCCAAGAATATCAGTCGCCCAGCCATCAGTCAGGCAGTGGATGTCCTCGTCAATAAAGGGTTGGTGAAGCGCGTGCAAAGCAAACAAGATCGCCGTTATGTGGAACTGACTTTGACGGACGCGGGTGATCATCTATTGGATGAAGTGTTCAAAGAAACCCGTGAATGGATGAGGGAACGCATGGGCGCATTGAACGCGGCTGAGCTGGAAGTTGTCATCCATGCCATGGAAGCCATGAAAAAAATGTTGAAGTAAGAGTTTAGCGATTCTTTAGAAATTGAAGGTTCCATCAGTTAAAACACCATGAAAGAAATCAAAAAATTATTACATTTCGTCAAACCTTATTGGCGACGTAGTTTGGTTGCGCTGGTATTTCTGCTCGCGGTCACGCTGATCGACTTGTCGATCCCGCGCTTGATCGAACGCATTATCGATCAAGGTATCAATGCTCACGATATGCATGTTGTGATTGTCACGACCATCTTGATGCTGACCATTTCCGCATTGCAGACTTTATTCGCGATTGGAAATAACGTTCTGTCGATTCAGGTGGGAGAGAGTGTGGCGCGCGATTTGCGCGAAGCGCTCTTTCTGAAAATCCAATCTTTCTCGTTTGGGAACCTCGACCATTTGAACACAGGCCAGTTGATGGTGCGGCTTTCGAGCGATACATCCGCTTTTCAACGGATGGTGCAGGTCTCGATCCGAGTCGGAACACGCGCTCCATTGTTGATGATCGGGAGCTTGATCTTGATGTTTGTCACGGACAGCCACCTGGCGTTGATGGTCATGCCGGTGCTGCTTGCGACCGGTTTCGTCATTGTGTTTTTCGTTTCACAAATGGGACCGTTGTTCCTCACCGTTCAAAAGAAATTGGATCGGCTGAACACGGTTTTGCAAGAAAATATTGCGGGCGTGAGATTGGTCAAAGCGTTCGTGCGCGCGAAGCACGAGGATGAACGCTTTGCAGATGCCAACGAAGATTACACGGCCCGCAACGTTCGCGTGATGCGCTTTATGGCTACGCTTTCGCCATCCATGGGAATTTTCGTGAATATCGGCATGGTGATCGTGATTTGGGTTGGCGGGATTCAATCTGTAGCAGGTGGCGTTTCGGTTGGACAGATCGTGGCCTTCATCAATTACCTGCAGACTACGTTGGGACCGTTGGGGATCATGGTGATGCTGGCAAATGTCCTTGCAGCCGCGACGGCTTCTTCTGAGCGTATCAACGAAGTGCTGGAGACCGTTCCCGAAGTGCAGGATGTTCCCGATCCGCTGATGCTGCCAGATGGGCGCGGGGAACAGATCGCGTTCGAGGGCGTGAATTTTCACTATAACGGAACCAATGATGGGCTGGTGTTGCGAGGCGTGGACTTCGTCGCAGAGCCGGGCCAGACGATTGCCATTCTCGGCGCGACCGGCGCGGGCAAATCATCCATTGTCAACCTGGTACCGCGCTTTTACGATGTCGCATCCGGCAAGATTACATGGAATGGCATGGATGTGCGCGGGATAAAACAAAGTGACCTGCTGCTGCATGTGGGCGTGGTGCCACAGGAAACAGTTTTGTTTTCGGGCACGGTGAAGGATAACATCCGCTATGGGCGGCCAGAGGCCAGTGACGAGGAAGTGATCGCGGCAGCGCAGGCCGCGCAAGCCCACGATTTTATTATGAACCTCGCCGATGGATATAACACGCGAATCGAAGAGCGCGGCGTGAATCTCTCCGGCGGACAAAAGCAGCGCATCGCGATCGCGCGTGCGCTTCTATTGCGACCTTCGATTTTGATCCTCGACGACAGCACGAGTTCGGTGGACGTGGAAACCGAAACCAAGATTCAAGACGCGATGAAAGCATGGCTGCAAAACAGCACCAGCTTTGTGGTGGCTCAGCGTATCAGCACAGTCTTGCATGCCGATAAGATCATTGTGGTGGATCAGGGAAAGATCGTGGCGCAGGGAACACATAGTGAGTTGATGCATACCAGCCCGGTCTATCAGGAAATTTATGCCTCGCAGTTGGGCGATGGAGTCAAGATGGAGGTGGAAGCATGAGCAATACCACTTCTTCCAACGAACGCCCGGCTGTACCGGATATCCGCGCCGCCATGGGACGTGGCGGAATGCGTCCCGGCCGAATCGAAAAAGCCAACAACCCGCGTCGCGCGTTGACGCGTTTGGCACTTTACCTCAGCCCTTATAAATTCATCCTTGTGCTGGTGTTGCTCTTTGTGCTGGCATATATTTTGCTGCAATTGCTTGAGCCGTATTTGATCGGCCGCGCGATTGACAAATTCATCTCGACCAAACAGATCACCGGTTTATCGAGTCTGGCCATTACGTTGTTGGTTGCCTATTTATTTGATAACGGGTTCCAGGCGATTGCGGCCTGGCTGATGGCGCACATCTCGCAGGATGCCTTACGCACATTGCGCCGCGATCTCTTCGAGCATCTGCAAAAACTTTCCATCGGTTTCTTCGATAATCACACCGCGGGCGAGCTGATGAGTCGCCTCACCAACGACATTGATGCTATCAATCAGGCGGTTTCGCAAAATGTGGTTTCGCTGGTGGCCAGTGCCCTTTCGCTGATCGGGATTGTAATTGCCATGTTCTGGTTGAATCCGTGGTTGGCGTTATCTGCCTTGCTCGTAATTCCCATTATGTTCTGGTTTACACAATTCGTGGCGTTCTACACGCGTAAAGGCTTTCGCGAACTGCAAAAGCAATTGGGCGAGATCAACGGCGTGATGGAGGAGTCGATCAGCGGCGAGCGCGTGGTCAAGGCCTTCCGCAGAAGCGATACTGTCATTGAGCGCTTCCGCGCCAGCAATGAAAAAGTCTTCAAAGCCGGTGTGTACGCCAACACGTATGCATTGATGCTCATGCCGCTCACCAATGTGTTGGGCAACTTCTTCATCATTGTGTTGGCAGGTCTCGGCGGTTATCTCGCTTTGGAAGGACTTGCAACTGTGGGCATGATCGCGACCTTCATCGGTTATGCTCAAAACTTTGTTCAACCGTTGCGCCAACTGGCAAACATGTATAACTCGATTCAGGCCGCGCTGGCTGGTGCAGAACGCGTCTTTGAGATCATCGATATGCCGATGGAAGTGGATAACGCTGCGGACGCGCCCCTGCCTGTTCCCGTTAAAGGAAATGTCCGCTTCGAGAATGTCCGCTTCGGCTACCAGCCCGATAAGCCCATTATCAAGAATATGACTCTGGAGGCCAAAGCCGGTCAGACTATCGCGCTGGTCGGGCCCACGGGCGCGGGGAAGACCACCATCATCAACTTGTTGACGCGCTTCTACGAGATCGGCGATGGCTGCATCATGATCGATGGATGCGACATTCGCGATGTCTCCAAAGATGATC
Source organism: Anaerolineales bacterium (assembly GCA_035541395.1). Classification (GTDB taxonomy): domain Bacteria; phylum Chloroflexota; class Anaerolineae; order Anaerolineales; family Villigracilaceae; genus JACPVF01. Next base: position 807 of record DATKNJ010000233.1, on the reverse strand, counting down.
TTCGACGCAAACTCGGCATCGTGTTACAGGATACTTTCCTGTTCGCCGATACTGTGATGGAAAATATTCGTTATGGACGACTCGACGCGACCGACGAAGAATGTATCCAGGCTGCCAAACTAGCTGATGCGGATCATTTCATCCTTCAATTGCCGCAAGGCTATAAGACTGTTCTTTCAGAGCGCGCCAGCAACCTCAGCCAGGGACAGCGCCAACTGATGTCCATTGCCCGTGCGGTTTTATCGGATCCGAGTATTCTGATTCTCGACGAAGCCACCTCCAGTGTGGACACGCGCACCGAAGCTCGCATTCAAAAAGCGCTGTTGCGCCTCATGGAAGGCCGAACCAGTTTTGTCATTGCACACCGCCTCTCTACGATTCGCGACGCGGATAACGTGATCGTTATCAACGATGGCGAGATTGTCGAGCAGGGCACGCATCAACAGTTGTTGGATGCGAAAGGATTCTTCCATCACTTGTATATGAGTCAATTCAAGGGTGTCGCGATCTAATGTAAAAACGGCTGGCAATTGCCAGTCGTTTTCTTTCGGCTGTATACTTGCCTTCACATGTGCTTTGATACCGAGCTCAGTCCAAGATAACTGTATATGATTTCTTCGCAGATCATCTCGCCGGAAAACCAACTACCTACAAATGCTCAAGTCATCGAAGCTTTACAGAAAGGACTCGATGGCAAGTTTTCGAATCAACGCGTATTGGTGTTGATTCCCGATCATACACGTTCGTTGCCATTGCCCTTTTTATTCCGTTCGTTGGTGGACGTTTTACATGATGTGAAGCAACTTG